>CAZTLC010000061.1:0-6596 GCA_964614295.1 uncultured Aquificaceae bacterium
TCTATAGTATATTGGCTTTATCGTGGATTTATCTATGTTTGGTAACTTTCTTAAAAAGTCTTGCATCATATTTTCAGAGCCACTATATATGATGTCTCCATTTTTTATAGCTTCTTTTCTCCATACTGGCAAAGGACCTGCTTTTACTATTGCTTTACACTGTTTTGAGCTTTTATTGAATTCCTTTGCCACATAACTCATAGCCGGATAAGGACCCCCAGGACCATATATATGTATTAACATATTAAAAACCTCCTAGCTATTGGCTATAAAATAAAACATACCTGTATATAAGCAATGAATACTATCATATTGGTTTTATAAAAATATCTCTACATAATCTCCGGAGCTTTTATGTTTAGGATATCAAAGATGATATCAAATATCTTTTTGGTGGCATAGGCTAAGCTTATACGTTTTTTAGTGGTGTTTTCTTCTTGGGTGATTATCCTATGTGTATTGTAAAATTTGTGAAAGCTTTTTGCTATATCAAAAGATGCTTTTACCACTAAGCTTGGGTCTTTTTTGATGACCGCATCAAAGAGTATATCTTTAGAAGATAATATTCGTTTTATAAGCTCTATCTCCTCTTCCTCATAATGGTAGTTATCTTTATAAAAGCCAAATACAAAAGGTTCTTTTATCTGTCTTTTTATACCCATGATCCTTGCGTAAGCGTATTGAACATAAAAAACTGGATTTTCAGAGTTTTGAGCTTTTACCAAGTTTATATCTATATCAAGGGGTGTATCAGCTTTTTTGGTTAAAAAAACAAACCTTAGATTATCGGCTCCCAACTCCTCTATAACATCTTTTAATTTTAGCATCTTACCGGTACGCTTTGACATCCTTATCTCTTGACCATCTTCAAAAAGTTTTACTATCTGAAAAAGCTCCACACTTAGCCAGTCTTGCGGTATTCCAAGTATCTGTAGAGCTGATTTAAGCCTTGGTATATAACCATGATGGTCCGCCCCCCATAGATCTATGGCCTTTTTATAGCCTCTTTTGTATTTGTTTAAATGATAAGCTATATCAGAAGCAAAGTACGTATATGAGCCATCACTTTTTTTAAGCACCCTATCCTTGTCCTCATCTTTTGATTTAAACCAGATAGCCCCTTCTTTTTCCTCTAAAGCATTTTTTTCTTTTAAAAGCTCTAAAACCTTCTTTACTTCATCTTTTAACGCTTTTTCACTAAAGTATATATCAAACTCCACGTTTAGAAGTTTTAGCGTATCTTTTATATCTTCTATCATTTTAGATATAGCAAAATCTTTGACTCGTTCAATATCTACTTGTGAACCAAGCTCTTTTTTAACCTCTTCTGCCAACTCTTTTACGTAATCTCCTTTATAACCATCTTCTGGGAAAGGATATAACTTATCATCTATATAGTGCATTATACTTTTTGCCAGCAAGCTTACTTGATTACCAGCATCGTTTATATAATATTCCCTATCCACTTTTATATCAAAAAATCTAAACAGCCTATAAAGGGTATCTCCTATGACAGCTCCTCTCCCATGCCCAAGATGAAGTGGGCCTGTGGGATTTGCGCTCACATACTCTAAGTTTATTTTATCTTCTTTATCTATACCAAAAGCTTCAAAAATGTGTTCATCTTTAAGGTAATTTAGGGGTTGTGCTAAGAAATCAAACAAGAGCTTTTCGTAGAAACCTTGAGATAGCTTCATATTTACAAAACCGTTTAAGGCTTCCACTTTTTCAAAATAGGACAACTTCCTAAGATGCTCTGAAATACTAATCGCTATATCTTGAGGTTTTTGTTTTAAGGTTTTTGATAATATAAAAGCTATGTTAGAGGCAAAATCTCCATAAGATTCTTCTTTTGGAAGCTGTATCTGTGGATAAACATCAATACCGTATAAATTTTTTATAGTCTCTTTTAAAACATTTGATATCACTTCTTTCATGTTGTTTCTCCTAAGAGGGTCTTATAACTGCCAAAAGTATAACACATATACCGGCTATTATTAAAAAGGGTGATGCTATTTTGATAAATTTTCCATACGTTTTGATATCATTTTTCACGTGGATAAAATAAATATTTAGAACTTCCATAGGTAAGAAAAATCCAAATACTATAGGAAGTTTCATCATAAGCCAAGGTATGGGCTTGAAACCAAGCATAGAATACATCCCTACACCAAAGAATATGACTAAGAAAAAAGCAAAAAGCTCTAAGTTTACAAGCTTTTTGTAAAATCTCCACATGTAATCATAATCGCAGTTTATCCCCTTTTCATAGGCAACTATCGTAAATAGCCCAAGGGACGAAGCAGCACCACTCCACAATATAATAGACATTATATGCAAAGCCTTCAAAACAAGAAACATCATATAAGCTCCTTTGGGAATGCTTCAAGGTAGGTTTGCTTTAAAATATAGGTTTCTTCAAATCTTATTGCAAAAGACTTTAACATGTAAAGGGGCACAAATATATTTATCTTATCTTCTTTAAAAAGTCTTAATATTTCCATGAAGTGTTTTCTTTCTAAACTTGAAATCTTCTTTGAAAAGTATCCAAACATATGTTCTAAGACATTTACATGACTTAGTTTTCTCTTTCTTGAGTTTAAAGCTTTTAAAAAATGCTTTTTATAAATATCTTTTACCGTGTTAAAATCTTCATCTTTGGAAGAGGCTACAAGTTTTCCTAAAAATCTCATAATGTTTTGGTTGTAATACATCAGCATAAATTTATATCTTGTGTGAAACTCTATTAAATCGCTATATTTTTTCATATTTTCAAAAGAGGTTCTTAAATCAGCTATAGCAAATATTTTCGTTAAAAAATCATGTCTTATACCGTCATCCAGAAGCCTTTTTTCTTCCTC
The DNA here is from genome assembly GCA_964614295.1 of uncultured Aquificaceae bacterium. Lineage (GTDB taxonomy): Bacteria > Aquificota > Aquificia > Aquificales > Aquificaceae > Hydrogenobaculum. The sequence continues at coordinate 2,862 of CAZTLC010000061.1, forward strand.
TATGGGATAGTCTGGAAAAGCTTTCAAAAGCTCTCTTGCAAAAAAACCTGGCCCTTTCCCTGAGCTTTGAGCGTTTTCATAAAAATATTTTGCACTATAAACACCACAAGATGGAGATTTAGATTTTAAGATAGCTCCGTCTATATTTAAGTTTTTAACAAAGTTCTCTGAAAATTCTATCATCTTTTGGCTTAAATCAAGGCCTGTGGAAGGTTGGATAAGCTTTAGAGTGTCGCTATTTTTTTGTATCAAGATAGGGTCTCTTGGAATACCAAGGCCTATAGAAACTTCTGGGCAGACTTTTATTATATTTACAAAGTTTGACAGGCTTTTTACAAAATCATCGCTTATATAAGCACCGTTGTATCTGACGTTTTCAAAAAAACAGGTACTTACAAGTACATTAGGCTTTACCAATTGCCTCATCCAAAGCGCTTAAAAATATGTCTATACGGTTTTCTACTTTATCCTTTTCTTTTTCTTCTTTAAAATGTTCTAAGGCTTTTTGTTTTAGAGCGTCTTTGTCTATAGAGCTCCTGCCTTTTAGTTCCTCACATAAGAAATCCGATACTGCCAAAAGTTTTTTACAGCGTTTTGTAGCTTTGAATTTACAATCTACTATGGTATCGTTTTCCTTTTTTATGAAAAGCTCAAGACGATGGCAACCTTCTTTGCAAAGCCCATAAATCAGTCCTTCTAGACTGTCTGATACTTCATTTTTAAGCCCAGCCTTTAGATATTCATCCACCTTCATTTATAAGCACCTCCGCTATTTGAATTGCATTTGTTGCAGCTCCTTTTCTTATGTTGTCTGCTACTACCCACATACTAATACCGTTGTCAAAAGCCCTATCTTTCCTTATCCTTCCAACAAACACCTCATCTCTTCCTTCTACTACTATAGGTATTGGATATACACCGTCTGCTGGTTCGTCCATAAGGATTACGCCAGGAGCTTTTCTTAGTATATCTTTTATCTTTTTTATATCTATCTCTTTTTTTAGTTCTAAACTTATAGCTTCAGAATGTCCGTAAAATACTGGTACTCTTACGGTTGTGGCGGATACTCTTATATCATTATCGTGAAGCATCTTTCTTGTTTCGTTTAGCATCTTGGTTTCTTCTTTGGTGTATCCATCTTCTAAAAATACATCTATTTGAGGTATTACATTGAAGGCTATGCGCTTTGGAAGAATGCTGTTTGGTTCTATTCTTTTTTTCTGACACCAGTTTTCTGTTTGTATTTTCAACTCTTCTATGGCTTTAGCCCCTGCTCCTGATACCGCTTGATAAGTGGATACTATAATCTTTGATATACTAAACTCGTCGTATATGGGCTTTATAGCTACTAGCATTTGAATGGTAGAACAATTTGGATTGGCTATAATACCTTTATGCTTTTTGATATCTTCTTTATTTACTTCTGGTACTACCAAAGGTACATCTTCGTCCATTCTCCAGGCAGAGGAATTATCTATAACTACCGCTCCATCTTTAGCAAACTTAGGAGCCCACTCTTTGCTTACGGAAGAACCTGCAGAAAAAAGCGCTATATCTATGCCTTTGAAAGAGTCTTGTTTTTCTAAAGCCTCTACTTTATATTCATGGCCTTTAAAGATAACTGTCTTACCTTCTGATTTTAAAGATGCAAAAAGCCTTAACTCTTTTACGGGAAAGCTCCTTTCTTCTAAAACTTTTAAAAAAGCTTTTCCTACCTCACCAGTAGCTCCTACTATAGCAACATTTACCATATAGATAAGTATTATAATAAATTAAAAACTATTCTGCAATGGATTTTCTGTATAATATAGTATATGGATACAAAAGATATACTTAAATATCTTTGGAAAGGTTTTTCTTATTTGATAGTAGCCTATGGATATTATCTTTTTTATGTGTTTTGTCTTGATACATTTTATAGATTTTATAGCTATGAGGCATCCCAATATTTTGCAGCTTTTGCAACTCTTGTAGCTATAGGCATAGGTTTTGGTATCTGGCTTTTAGGGAAAAAGAACGAACAATGAGATTTTTTGTAGGAATATTTACTACCAAGAAACTTGAAGAACATATAAATAGATTAAAAGATGAGATTTCTGATAGCATAATAGGAAAGTGGACAGAGATTCAAAATCTTCATATTACATTACAGTTTATAGGTAACGTGGAAGAATCAAAGAGGATAAACCTTCTTTACAACCTTGAAGATATATCTAAAGAATTTTCACCTTTTACAGTAGCTTACGATGGTGTAGGAGCTTTTCCAAATACAAGTAAACCCCGTATACTCTGGATAGGAATCTCAAAAGGAGCAAATAGTTTAAAGGCTTTGGCAAACAAGATAGTAAGAGCAAATGCCAAAAGTGGTATAATACCAGAAACCAAACCTTTTTATCCCCATGTAAGCATATGTAGAATACAAGAGATTACGTCAAACAAAATTTACCCTTTTATGAGAAAGCATAAAGATGTCTTCTTTTTAGAGGAAGAGATAACAAAAATAGCCCTTGTGAAAAGCTCTCTCACAAGTATAGGGCCCATATATACTATAGTTGAAGAATTTTATCTGAAAGGAGATAACCCTAGAACATGAGCACTTATAAAGAAGCTGGAGTAGACATAGAAAAAGCAGAAACTTTCGTAAATTTTTTAAAGCATAGGCTTCAAAATCTCAATAAAAATCTAAAGCAAGCACTTCCTTTTGGGGCTTTTGCAGCTGGTTTTTTAGTAGAAGACTGCGATTTGGTAATTACTTCCACTACAGATGGAGTTGGCACGAAGTTAAAAATAGCTCAAAGTGTAAATATACATAACAGTGTAGGCATAGATTTGGTAGCCATGAATGTAAATGATATCATCACCACAGGTTCAAAACCTACAGCTTTCTTAGATTATATAGCAATAGGGAAAATAGAAGATACTCTTATAAACCCACTCATAGAGGGTATTATAAAGGGTTGTGAAGAGTCCGAAACTCCATTGGTGGGCGGAGAAACTGCAGAGATGCCATCGTTTTATAAAGAAGGCGAATATGATTTGGCTGGATTTTGCATAGGGATTTGTAAAAAAGATGAGATAATAACGGGTGAGCGTATAAAAGAGGGCGATATCATAATAGCTATACCATCTTCTGGATTTCACAGCAATGGTTTTTCTCTTATAAGACATGTTTTAGAAAAACAAAAGCTTTCATACCATACCTATATGGAAGAGTTTGGCAAAGAGCTTTGGGAATTACTCCTTACACCTACTAGGATATATGTGAAGGATGTGCTAAAATTAAAAAAGAGGATAAGTATAAAAGGTATGGCTCATATAACTGGTGGTGGTATTCCAGGTAATTTACCAAGGGTCATTCCAGATGGATTAAAAGCTGTTATATACGATTACGATATACCTTCGTTATTTTCATGGTTTCAAAAGCTTGGAAACATAGGTAAAAAAGAGATGTATAAAACCTTTAACATGGGTATTGGATTTATGATGGTAATACAAGAGAAAGATAAAGATTTGGCTTTGGATACCTTAAAAGACGCTTTTGTAGTAGGTCATATAGAAAATTCCAAAGATAGTGTAAAAATTGTTTTAAATGATGTATAGTCATAAAAAATTGAGTATAGTCATAACTAATATTGGATTAACACCTACATTAATATTATCAACTTGAAGGAGGTTGCATTTATGTTTGAATATAGCGATGTAGTTTTAGACCATTTTCTTAACCCTAGAAACGTT
>CAZTLC010000062.1:0-6517 GCA_964614295.1 uncultured Aquificaceae bacterium
AAAATATTAAACTTTTATCTCTTCAAGCGTAAATTCTGAGTTTAGCTCTAAGGCTATACTATCTAAGAGTTTATAAAGGGCTGTGTGCATATCCTCATAAAGCTTGCAACCAGAGGCGTATTTATGACCTCCACCTCCAAGGCGCTGGGCTATTTTAGATACATCTATGGACTCATCTTTGCTCCTTATAGATACACGCCAAAACATAGTCCCATCTTCTTTTTGAGTTTCTATCATGGCAAAAGCCACATAAACTCCTTCCAGCCTTCTAGGATAGTTTACAAGCCCTTCGGTATCTTCGTACAAAGCCCCAGTTTCTTCCAACATCTGTCTTGTTATGATAATCCCAGCCGTTTTGCCACTATGAAATATCTCAAGGTTTTCCAAAGCTTTGCTTATAAGTTTTAACTTTGCAAGACTTTCACGTTCTCCAAAGTTTTTCCATACATAGTTTGGTTCTACTCCGTAAGAACAAAGAGATGAAGCTGCATCAAAAACCTCTTTCGTAGTGTTTGAATATCTAAAAAATCCCGTATCTGTGCAAAGACCCGTATAAAGACAAAGTGCTATATCCTTATCTATGAGATCTTTGTTTATGTATGTTAAAAGCTCATAAACCAAAAGAGTAGTAGATGCACAAGAAAAATCTACAAAGTCATAAAGCCCGTAAAAATCTCCACCTACATGATGGTCAATCCTAGCTTTACAATGTGAGGGTATGTCAAAGTTTGCCCTTTTAAACCCTGAAGCATCCACTATGATAGCCAAATCAAACAGCTTTCCCTCTAAATCTTTAGGATGGAGGACTTCATCTACCCTTGGTAAAAACCTAGCAAACTTAGGTATGTTGTCTTTACAAAAAACATAAACATCTTTACCAAGTTTCTTAAGGAAAATATAAAGCGCTAAAGCGCTGCCAAGTGTATCCCCATCTGGATTCTCATGGCATACTAAAAGTATGCTTCCAGTTTCTTCTAAAAGCTTTTTGGCAAGAGGAACAACCTTTTCCATAAATACCCCTTATATATTATTTATTCAATTTTTCTTCCATTTCTACGACGGCAAGCATAGTTTTAAAAACAGAGTCAGGGTTGAGAGATATACTATCTATGCCTCTTTCCACTAAAAACTGTGCAAAATCAGGAAAATCGCTGGGAGCCTGGCCGCAGATGCCTACTTTTCTATTTGTTCTCTTAGCCACATCTATGAGGTTTGCTACCATGATTTTAACAGCTTCGCTTCTCTCATCATAAAGATGAGCCACCAAGTCAGAGTCTCTATCTATACCAAGGGTTAGCTGAGTTAAATCATTGCTTCCTATAGAAAATCCATCAAATATCTTGGCATAATCTTCTGCCAATATCACATTGCTAGGTATCTCAGCCATCACATAAACTTCTAAGTTGTTTTCCCCTCTTACAAGACCAAATTCTTTCATGGTTTCTAAGACTTTTTCACCTTCTTTGGGAGTTCTACAGAAAGGTACCATCACTTTCACATTATCAAGTCCCATCTTGTTTCTAACTCTTAGTATAGCCTTGCACTCTAAACCAAAAGCCACTTTAAACTTATCTGAATAATACCTAGAAGCGCCTCTCCATCCTATCATTGGATTTTCTTCTTTTGGTTCAAAATACTTACCACCCAAAAGTCCTGCGTATTCATTGCTTTTAAAATCAGAAAACCTCACTATTACAGGATTTGGATAAAAAGCCGCCGCAATCTTTGCAATACCGTAAGAGAGCTTCTTCACATAATACTCTTCCTTATTATCATAACCAAAGGTTATGCTTTCTATTTCTTTATACAGCTCAGGGTCTTTCTCTTTAACATAGTCTAGGTTTATGAGTGCCAAAGGATGTATCTTTATATAGTTTGCTATGATAAATTCTTCTCTGGCAAGCCCTACTCCATCGTTTGGAATAGCCGCATATCTAAATACAGAGCTTGGATCCGCCACGTTTATCATTATCTTGGTTTTTGGCTTTTTGATATTTGATAAGTCTATCTCTTTTGATTCAAAGTTTAGCTCTTTATTGTATATGTATGCAGTTTCACCTTCTGCACAAGAGAGAGTAATCTTCATACCAGTTTTTAGTACTTCTGTGGCTTTTTGAGTACCTACAGCCGCTGGAACTCCAAATTCCCTTGCCACTATGGCTGCGTGAGCTGTCCTACCACCTCTGTTGGTGATTATACCAGCAGCTTTTTTCATTATAGGTTCCCAGTCTGGGTCTGTGATATCCGTGACAAGTATGTCTCCTTCTTTGAAATCGGTGGCTTCTTTTATATCGTGTACAACTTTTACCGTACCTGTAGCAATCTTATCCCCTACCGCTATACCGCTTAATATTCTATGGCCTATCCTATCTTCAAGAGAGTCTTTGATTTCATAAACGATAAGTTTATTTTGCTGACGTCTTGATTGAACCGTTTCAGGCCTTGCTTGAACTATATAAAGTTGGTTATCATTGCCATCTTTTGCCCACTCTATATCCATTGGTTTTTGGTAGTGCTCTTCTATCTCCATTCCCCACTTTGCCAATGTCAATATTTCATCATCGTTTAAAGCATAAAGCTTTTGCTCGCCTTGGGGTACATTTACTATCTTTACCCTATCAGAGCCCATTCCATATATCATCTTCCTATCTTTTTTACCAAGTTTTTTCTCTATGATGGCGGAGAAGCCTTTTTTTAGAGTTGGTTTAAACACCATGTACTCATCTGGGGTCACCATGCCCTGAACTATCATCTCACCAAGACCATATATGGCGTTTATAACTACCACATCTTTAAAACCGCTCTCTGTGTCTATGGTAAACATAACCCCAGAAGCCCCAAGGTCTGAGCGCACCATCTTTTGAATACCCATAGATATGGCTATTTTAAAATGGTCAAAACCATGAGAGTGTCTGTAAGATATTGCCCTGTCTGTAAATAATGATGCAAAGCCATTTTTTACAGCCACAAGCACATTTTGAGTACCAACTACGTTAAGGTAAGTATCTTGTTGACCTGCAAAAGAAGCATCCGGTAAATCCTCAGCCGTAGCAGAAGATCTTACCGCCACATCCACAGCATGGGTATTGTACATTTGAGATAGTTTATCGTAAGCTTTTGCTATCTCATCTTCCAAATCCTTTGGAAAATCCCCAGCCCTTATCAACTCTCTTACCTCATGTCCTTTTTTAGCAAGCTGCTCTATATTTGAAGGATCTAAATCTTTTAAAATATCCCTTATCTTTTCTTCAAGATTGTTGTGCTTGATGAAATGTCTATAGGCCTCTGCGGTCACCACAAATCCATAGGGCACACTTACTCCTTTTGGTTTTAGATGTCTTATCATCTCTCCCAAAGATGCATTTTTACCTCCTACATAGGGAATATCTTCAATTCCTACTTCATCCAAGAACACCACAAGCTTATTTTCTAGATTTTTATTCATCTTTTACCTCCTGGTTTATAGCTTCCTATATCTTAGCACTGGCACAAAACTTTTGTCAATAGCAAAAACTCCAGGCCTTACGCCTTCATAAAAAGGTTGATACTCATCAAAAGCATCCGATACAAAAAATGTATTATCTGGTATGTTGGCAGATATCTTTACCTTCAAAATAGCTTTTCCGTATTCTGTGGTGATTTCCAATAGCTCTCCATCTAGTATATCTATACTATCGCCAAGCTTTTTGTTTATAAAAACATATTGCTCTGGTTCTATTTCATGAAGCCATCTTGAATAATGCCCAATTTCATCCACCACGCTATGCCCTATAAAGAGAGTATAGCCATTCAAAGCTATAGTTTCTTGTTTTGGGCTTTTAGGATGATAAGGGTTTTTTGTATCTGGTATTAAGTCAAGAAGTGTAAAAGCATTTTTGTTGTCAAAAATCTTTTTTGAACTTACATCTAAAAAAGCCGTTTTTTTAGTAAAATCCATCTCTATAAAAAACTTTCTTGGAAGATAGTATTTTGAGAGGTTAGCACTCATATTTGCCATATGAGAAAGACTTAGTATGTCTTTTTTAGAAAAATCTTCCAATCTATCGTCTGGTATATATCTAAACATATCTCCTACATTTATTATAAGTTCATGGTGCTTTATATCTTTTAAGTGCTCTTTCACATTCTTAACAGGCCATTGGGTGGTATTACCAGTAATGATATAATCTATATTATACTTTTCTTTCATATAAGTTAAAAATCCCAAAACAAAGTCTTTGTCTATTCTTATATAACTATCTTCTATTATTATGAGAGCACTATTTAGCTTTGTGGAAAATATAGAAAACTTGTTTATAAACTCATCCTCGTGATAACCTTTTTCAAAAGCGTTTTTTATATCTTCTAAAAAGCTTAAAACATAGGAAGGGTGTATTAGCTTTTTATAGTTTGCTTTAAACATCATATTTGTAAAGATTGCACCAGCACAAAATAGCTTAGCTCCCTTTTGTTTAGCATCTATAATCCATCTTGACAGCATCACATCGTAATAAGAGGGTTCTGAGATATTTAATATTACTTTTTTATCGGGTATTTTTTCTACATCTATAGTTTTTGGCTTTTCAACATAAAGCATGTTAGAATATACATTTTCTGTAAAAGAGAAAGCCCTTTCTAACTCCTCTTCCGTGCAAAATCTATCCACATATATACCTATATCTTTGTTTAAATCTATATCTATCTTGTTTGAATCTCTCAACCTAAACTCTGAAAAAGGAAGCTCTTGGACAAGGGCTATACCTTTTGTGCAAAAACTACCCATCCCAAGTCTATCAGAAGGATGCCCTGTCACATCCACTACGATATTATCTTTTATAAAAGCTATAAACTTACATCCACAATTACAACCTATACAATGACCTATGAACTCTTTATCAAAGTCCTTTGAGCTAAAAGCCTCTAACAAGGAAAAGACTCCTACTCTTCCTTATCGGAAACGCCCATTATACTATAACCACTATCTACATATATAGTTTGGCCTGTAATACCTCTTGCCCATTCACTGCACAAAAACGCAGCCGTATCTCCTACCTCTTCTATGGTAACATGTCTTCCCAAAGGGCTCACTTTTACAGTATGCTCCATAAGAAGGTGAAAACCTGTTATGCTATAAGCAGACAATGTTTTTATGGGTCCTGCGGATATGCAGTTTACCCTTTGATTTTTCTTCGCTATATCAAAAGCCAAATACCTTGTGGCGCTTTCCAAAGCAGCTTTTGCTATCCCCATAACGTTATAATGTGGAACCACTTTTTGAGCTCCGTAGTAAGAAAGCGTTAGGAAAGCTCCCTCTTGGTTCATAATGGGTGAAAATGCCCTTACAACTGCTATAAAAGAATAAACGGATATATCCATCGCTATGTTAAAACCAGCCCTTGTGGTATCTATCACGCCGTTTTTAAACTCGTCCTTTGGTGCATAAGCTATAGAATGAACTACTATGTCTATGTTGTTCCAAGCTTCTTTTATATTGTTTGCTAAGTTTTCTATGTCTTGGTCTTTTGAGACATCACATTCAAAGATGAGTTCAGTGCCAAGCTCTTCTGCTATAGGCATCACCCTTTTCTTGACAGATTCACCAGCATAGCTTATCGCTATCTCTGCTCCTTCTCGTTTAAAGCTTTTGGCAATACCATAAGCTATACTTTTATCGTTTGCTAAACCCATGATAAGAGCTTTTTTACCTTTTAATATCATCAACCTCTCCTATATTAGTTTTTATGCAAAAACGCTGAAGCTTCTTCTGAAGTTTTTCCTTCATGCACTATCATATACATAGCCCTTGTTATTTTCTTAGGGTCTTTAGCTTGAAATATGTTTCTTCCTATGGAAAGGCCTGCTGCACCAGCCTTTATAGCCCCTTCTACCATTTCAAGCACATCTTTCTCGGTTTTCATCTTGGGCCCACCTGCAATCACCACAGGTATATGCGTTCCTCTTACTACTTCTTTAAAAGATTCTATATCACCAGTATAGGGGACTTTTACCAAATCTGCCCCAAGCTCTTCCCCTATCCTTGCACAATGAGCCACAAACTTTTTATCGTATTGGTCTTCAGGCTTTATATCGTGGCCTCTGGCATATACCATGGCTAAAAGAGGCATACCCCATTCATCGCATACTCTTGAAACATATCCAAAATCTCTTAGCATCTCTCTTTCCATAGGTGCTCCTATGTTCACATGTATAGAAACTGCATCCGCACCAAGTCTTATCGCCTCTTCTACGGTGCACACCAAGACCTTATCGTTTTTCGTAGGAGAATGGTCAGTAGAAGCAGAAAGGTGTATTATGAGCCCTATATCCTTACCAGAACCTCTATGCCCCGCTTTTACCAAACCTTTGTGCATCAAAACCGCATTTGCACCACCTTCTGATACAGCCTCTATGGTTTTCTTCATATCCACAAGACCTTCTATGGGACCTGAACTAACACCGTGGTCCATCGGCACTATAATTGCTTTTTGGGTTTCTCTGTTAATGATACGCTCAAGTCTTATCTTTTTGCCAATACTCA
>CAZTLC010000063.1:0-2483 GCA_964614295.1 uncultured Aquificaceae bacterium
GCTTTCTTGCTCCACAGCAATATCTCCTCAAAGCTTACATGTGATTTTATGGCTTTTAAAAAAAGTTCCTCTAAACTTGTCATATCTTTTGGTATCAAATCTGGTCTTGATTTTAAAGTGATTTCAATGCGCTCCCACAAACTCCAAAGCTCTATAAGTTTATGGTTTCCAGTTTTCAATACCCAAGGTATCCTATAGCTCTCATATTCTTCTGGTCTTGTATAGACTGGGTATCCAAGCCATTTATTTGAAAAAGAGTCTTGTTTTAAACTCTCTTTATCGGATAAAACTCCTTCTAAAAGCCTTGAAACCCCATCTATTATAGATAGTGCCACAATCTCCCCACTGCTTAGTATAAAATCTCCTATGGATAAGTCTATATCTACTATCTGGTCTATTCTCTTGTCCATGCCTTCGTATCTGCCACACAATATTATAATATTTTTTTTATTTTTTAAATCATCTAATATGTTTTGGGTTATCCTCTTGCCCCAAGGCTCTGGTTTTATTACAAAAGGCTTTTCCTTTGTAATAGAGAGTATGTGTTTATAAGATGCCATGATGGGTTCTGGTTTTAGTACCATCCCAGGAAATCCCCCGTAAGCCGCATCATCCACCTTTTCATAAAAATCCCTTGGGTTTACAGTATGGACTTTTACAAGCCCTTGTTTTATGGCTTTTGACAAAATACCAAACTTTGTATAACACTCTATGATATCTGGAAATATGCTTACTACAAAAAAATTAATCATCTTTTAGAGTTTTCTTAAAATCCTCATAGGCGTTTTTAAACCCAGCTATGATACCAAAAAATAAGAAAAGAAATAAAAAAAGAGGGGATGTATGTTTGTGAAAAAAATCAAAGGCAAGCTTATCAAACATATATCCTACAAAAAGTCCAGCTATAATACCACCCAGTATATTAAAACCTACAGTTAAAGCGTTAAACTCTTTTAGATTCATGTAGGGTATGAGCCTAAGAACTTTATAAGATGATTGTTTTTGTCAAGCTCCTCCAAAGCTTCTTTAACATTTTTATCTTCTATATGTCCTTCCATATCTATATAAAATATATCATCCCAAGCTCTTTTCTTTGATGGTCTTGATTCTATCTTTGTTAAATTTATAGAGTGTTTATAAAATATCTCAAGAGCTTTGTAAAGCGCCCCTGTCTGGTTTTTCACACCCATTATAATGCTTGTTTTATCTTTTCCGGTGGGTTTAGTGATGCTTTTTCCTATTATCAAAAATCTTGTAAAGTTGTTTTTTTGGTCTTGTATATTCCTTGCCAATATGTTTAAACCATACACATAAGAAGCCACTTCTGAAGCTATGGCAGCGCTTCCTGGTTCTTTTTGAGCTATTTCGCAGGCATTGGCAGTGCTTTTTGCTTCTAAGATTTCAGCAAAGGAAAGGTTTTTTTCTAAAAATTTTCTACTTTGAGCTAAAGCGTGTTTGTGTGAATATACTTTATTGACCTTGGCGATATCTGTTTCTACTGATAATAGAAATAGATTTATAGGGATTATAATCTCTCCCGATATTAAAAGCTCTGCATCCATCAAAAGGTCTATCGTATGGTTCACCACTCCTTCTATAGTGTTTTCTATAGGCACCACACCGTAATGAGCATTTTTTGTTTCTACAAGCTCAAAAACCGAAGATATGGAATCACAAGGTATATAATCTGCAGATAGTCCAAAATGAGACATAGCCGCCTGATGGGTAAAAGTAGCCTTTGGTCCAAAGTAAGCTACCTTAACAGCACCCTCTAAAGATGATATAGCAGATATAATTTCTTTATATATAATCTCTAAGGCATCTTTCGGAAATAAACCATATTTCTCATTTTCTTTTAAGACGTTTGATATAACCTCTTTTTCCCTTTGAAGGTTTCTAACTTGTATATCGTTTCTTTTCTTTATCTCACCTATATCCTTTGCTATCTTGGCTCTTTCGTTTAAAAGCCTTACAATTTCTAAATCTATCTTGTCTATCTTTGTTCTTAAGTCCTCTATCTCTTTAGTCATTATTCTATATCAATCTTTTTTGCCTTTCTTTTGGCCTCTTGTTTTGGTTCTGTTTTTTTCTCAAGCTTTTGAACCTTGTAATCTACTACCGATTTTAGAGCTTTCCAAAAAGCCATTTCAGAGATTCTTATCTGTCTTATTACCTCTTCTCTTACCTCTTTGGGTGGCAAAAACGCACTAAAAAGCATCTTAAGGGCTTCTTCCCTTGCTCTTTCCGCCTCATCTTCAAAACTTTCCACTTCTAACTTTTCCTTTTCCATAATAAAATATTATAAACTCTACATAGCCCTTTGGCAACAAAAAATTTTTTAAGCAAACACGCAATCTAATAAAAATGGTATAATTATATATCTATAGGGTTGCTAGCTCAGTCGGTAGAGCAACGGACTCTTAATCCGTAGGTCGGGGGTTCGATCCCCCCGCAACCCATATACTTTACTACTAAGCACTCAA
>CAZTLC010000063.1:2583-6477 GCA_964614295.1 uncultured Aquificaceae bacterium
AACAAGGCATAAAAATAAAAAATCTTTATAGGTTTATACTTCTTGGGGGACGTTTGGAAGATAGACGATATCTTCTTTTTCGGTGAGGGCAAACTTATCTTGAAACTTATCTTTGTAGCCTTTGTCATTGTTTATAAAACGCTCTAAGATTTTTGGCTCGTTGTGGGCTCTCATGATATATTCTTTGGTGATGCCATTTGAAAATGTGATTAGGACTTTAAGACAGTAAAATCTTGAATACTCACCATCAAAACATCGCTCTATCTTACCATCTATTGGCTCTACCTTGACACTTTTTGCTATTATCTTCATAGCTTGACAAATATTATATCATTTATCTTTTCAAATGTATCCACATTTGCATCTTTTGGACTTATCTCTATATAGTTTTCTGTGAGGGCTTTGTGGTGTGATATCGTAATAGCCCTTAGGATTTTGCCTTTCATAGTTTTTCTAAAAGCTTCTCGTTTTTTTTCATTAAGCTCGTGAAGATATTTTGAGCGTTCTTTTTTAACATTGGGGCTTATCTTTGGATGAAGTTTTTGGGCTTTTGTGAAAGGCCTGTCAGAGTATGTAAATATATGAAGATAAGCAAAGGGAAAATCTTCTAAAAACTTGTAAGTAGTTTGAAAATCTTCTGGGGTTTCTGTTGGAAAACCTACTATTATATCTGTTCCTATGGCGCTTATAGGTCTTTTTTTAAGGATATAGCCTACAGTGTCTTCATACTCTTTTAAGGTATATTCTCGTTCCATCGCTTTTAGTATCTTGTCGCTGGCGCTTTGAAGAGAGAGATGAAAATGTGGCATGATGTTTGGCTCTTCTGAGATTAAATCCAAAAGGGCTTTATCTTTTTTAATCTCATTTACATTCATAGAAGAAAGCCTTATAAATATTGGTATCTTTAATAGTTTTTTTAAAAGCTCAAAAAGAGAGCTTCCATTGTCCTGTCCATATTGGCTTAACTGTGTGCCTGTTAAAACCACCTCTTTGTAACCTCTTTCGTATAAGTTTTTTACGCTTTTAAAGATAAGCTCTTCATCAACACTTCTTGATTTGCCTCTGGCAAAGGGTATCACACAAAACGTGCAAAAACTATTGCATCCCTCTTGGATTTTTAAGAAGGGTCTGTGGTTTTCAAAGATTACATCCTCTTGAAAGGTGATGTCGTTTTTTCTAAAGATGTTTTCTATGTATGTTAGTTTTTTACGGGTTTCTAAGTGATTTTTTATAGCTTCCAATATATCTGATTTGTTGGCGTTTCCAAGGACTATATCCACCTCTTTTAGGTTTTCTAAAGCCTCTTTTTGAATTTGGGCATAGCAACCAGTGGCTATGATAACAGCGTTTGGATTTTCTTTTTTGGCTTTGTAGATGGCTTGTCTTGAACTTCTATCCGCTTGGGCTGTGACGGTGCAGGTGTTTATGATATATATATCTGGTATTTCTGATTTTTCGTATCCATGTTTTAAAAGCCAAGAACTTATAAAATCCCCGTCAAATTGGTTCATCCTACATCCCAAGTTTATAACTTTGAACTTCATCATCCACCTATAGAAGTCATGGCTCTGTCGCAATCCAAAAAGCTATAATCATTTTGTATGATGTATTCGTTTGATAGGTTTTTTTGTCTTATAATATCTGGCATCATCTTTCTAAAAGCCTCTAAACCTTCTTCCCTTATAATCTTTTTTATGTTTATACCAGAACTTGTTCTAAGACAATACATCAAAGTCCCCTCTGGGGTAAGCCTTAGCTTTGAGCATCCATCACAAAATGGACTTGATATAGGGCTTATAAAACCCACTTCTGTATCTATAGACTCTATCAAAAACCTCTTGGCGCTTTTAGAACCATCTTCTGGTAAAGCTTTTAATGTGCCGTAAGTTTTTTCTAAAAGCCTAAACACTTCAGCATTGTGAACGATTTTTGAGTTGTTGAAAAAATCAAGCTTACCCACAGGCATAAGCTCTATAAACCTAATCCTCACTTTAAGCTCTTTTGCAAACTCCACAAGGGGCAATATTTCATCATCGTTGAAGTTTCTAACAAGCACCGTATTTAGCTTTAGATTAAAACCCAAAGAAGAAGCCTCGTAAATACCTTCTAAAACAGGCTCTATATCTGTTTTTGTCACATGCTTAAACTTATCTTTGTTTAGCGTATCTAAGCTTATGTTGATAGTATCAAGGCCTGATTCTTTTAAAAGCTTGGCATACTCTTTTAAATAGGTGCCGTTGGTGGTAAGAGAGATTGATTCTAAACCTTTAGTTTTGTTGACTTTTAATAAAGATATGAGATTCCAAAGCTTCGGTCTTAAAAGAGGCTCTCCGCCTGTGATTCTTACTTTCTTAAGTCCAAACTCCTGCATCACCGATACGACATCCCTTATCTCCTCGTAAGAGAGCATCTCCTTGTGGGGTATATAATCTATGTTTATGGGTCTACAGTAAGAGCATTTCATATTGCACTTATCGGTGACAGATACCCTTAGATATGTGATTTCATGCACCCATGACCCATTTAGAACTTCCATCTTTAAAAACCTCCTTTTTCCATATGGGAGCTTCCTTTTTTACTTCATCCACTATAAACCTTGAGCCTTTGTAAACCTCATCTCTATGAGAGCCAAGCACCAGCACAAAGAAAGACACCTCTCCCACTTTTACTGTCCCTATCTTATGGTATATGTAAGCGTCTATCAAAGAAAACTCCTTTATAGCACGCTCTCTTATGTTTTCAAAGATTTTTAGTGCCATGGGCTCATGGGCTTCGTAAAAAAGTTCTACTATATCACCATCTTCTTTTGAAGCTCTTGCTATACCAAGAAATGTTAAAGAAGCTCCCACTTCCTTTGGGACAGACTTCAATATATCCTCTTCTTTGGCTATAAACTCTACGCCTATGGCGATTCTAGGAATCATCTGATTTAATATATATTAAAAGCCAGCAACTTCTATGCAAAAGATTATCTTAATCCATGGCCTCTGCTGCTGTTACTATGTCTATTAGCTCGGCGGTGATGGACTCTTGGCGGGCTTTGTTAAATATGAGAGTCCATTTTTTGATGAGGTCTGAAGCGTTTCTGGTGGCATTGTCCATAGCTACCATACGAGCAAAATGCTCAGCAGCGTTTGACTCCAGCATAGCCCTATAAAGCTGATAGTTCATGTATATGTTTATAATACCATCCAATATATCAGCTTCGTTACCCTCTATGTTGTAAACGGTATTGTGGTCTAAGTTGCGTTCTTTGATATTTAAATCATCTTCGCTTATAGGTAAAAATCTTCTTTCTTTTGGGGCGTATGTGGCTTTTGTAATCATCTCGTTGTTGAAAAGCACTATAAGGTCTGTCTGTTCTTCTTTGAACCTTGACATAAGCTTGGCGCTTAGCTCTTTTACTATGTCAAAGTTTATCTCCTTTTTAAACACATCTATATAAGAGCTTAATATGTTGTATTTTTTCTTAGAATAATACTGACTTGCTTTCCTACCTACCAAGTGTAGGTTTACATTTTGATTTTCACAAGATTTTAGATAGCTATCTACCTTTTTAAAGAGATTTGCGTTGAAAGCCCCAGCCAAACCTCTATCAGCACCTATCACCACCAAATCCACCGTTTTCAAATCTCTTCTTTTAAAAAGAGGATGTGAATATGTATCTATATGTGCAAAAAGATGAGCCATTATCTCGTATAGCTTGTCTGAGTATGGTCTTGCTTTGAATATAGCCTCTTGGGCTTTTCTTAACTTGGCAGCAGAAACCACTTTCATAGCGCTTGTAATACGCATCGTATTTTTTATACCAGCAATCTTACTCTTTATATCCCTTGGCGATAGCTTCGGCATCTTTCACACCTCTTCACATATTTTGCTTTTTATTATAACATA
>CAZTLC010000064.1:0-3314 GCA_964614295.1 uncultured Aquificaceae bacterium
TTTTTGTTGTTAAAATCTTTAAAGATTAAAGTTTACAGGCTTTTTAGGAAAAAGTATTGTAAAATATAAATCTATGGATTACAAAGACACTATCAACTTACCAAAAACAGACTTTCCAATGAAAGCAAACCTATCGGAGAAAGAACCAGAGATTTTAAAAAGATGGGAAGGTCTTTATAAAAAGCTACGAGAACAAAGAAAAGAAAAACCTCTTTTTGTCCTTCACGACGGACCACCTTACGCAAATGGCAACATCCACATAGGGCATGCGTTAAATAAAATATTAAAGGATATTATATGTAAAGTGGCTTTGATAGAGGGCTTTAACATTGATTATAAACCAGGTTGGGATTGCCATGGACTTCCTATAGAACAACAAGTAGAAAAGGAATTAAAAGCAAAAAAGATAAACAAAGAAAGCATACCAAAAGATGAGTTTAGAAGACTCTGTAGAGATTATGCATCTAAGTTTGTAGACATCCAAAAAGATGAGTTTATAAGGCTTGGAATCTTAGGAGATTGGGAAGAGCCTTATCTTACAATGAATCCAAAATACGAAGCGCAAGAAGTAAGAGAGCTTGGTAGATGTCTTCAAAACGGCGTTCTTTACAAAGGCAACAAGCCAGTTTATTGGTGTATATACGATAAAACCGCTGAAGCAGAAGCCGAGGTAGAGTATAAAGAGAAAAAAGATATATCTATATATGTGAGATTTGAGCTTTTAGAAGCTTCAAAAAATATTTTAAAACAGATATTACACCTGCCAGATAAACCTATCTCTATTGTAATCTGGACTACTACCCCATGGACGTTACCAGCCAACTTAGGAGTTATGGCATCCAAAGATATAGAGTACGGAGTAATAGAAGAAAATAAACATCTTATTATAGTGGAAAAAGAAAGTCCTTATGCAAAAGGTAAAGAGTTTTTAGCTTTTATAAAAGGGGAGAGACTTATAGGGTTAGAGTATAAGCATCCTTTCATAGAAAGAACAGGCAAGATATATCCATCAGAGTTTGTGGAAACTGGCACTGGGACAGGTTTTGTTCACATGGCACCAGGACATGGTATGGAAGATTATATAGTGGGGTTGAGATATGGTTTAAGGCCTCTGTCGCCAGTAGATGAATCTGGTAGATTTACCGATGAAGCTCCAGAGTTTATAAGGGGTTTAAATGTTTTTGAAGCAAATAAGGTCATCATAGAGCATTTAAAACAAACAAATTTCCTTTTAAAAGAAGAGGAGATAGTTCACTCTTACCCTCATTGTTGGCGCTGTAAAAACCCTGTCATATATAGAGCCACTCCTCAGTGGTTTATAGGTGTTGATATTAAAAGCCAGAAACTTCAAAACAAAAGTATAAGGGAAAAAGCTTTAGAAGAAACTAAAAGTACAAAGTGGGTACCAAAAGCTGGGGAAAATAGAATGTCTTCAATGCTTCAGAATAGACCTGATTGGTGTATATCAAGACAGAGATTTTGGGGAGTGCCTATAACAATATTTTATTGTAAGCATTGCAACGAGCCTCTTTTAGAAGCGCACATATTTGAACATATAGCAAATATTTTTGAAAAATCAATACATGGAGCTGATGAGTGGTTTAAGAAAAAAGAAGAAGAGCTACTACCAGAAAATACTATATGCAAAAAATGTGGTTCCAAAGAGTTTATAAAAGAAACAGATATATTGGATGTGTGGTTTGACTCTGGTTCTTCCCATGCATCAGTTCTAAGGCCAAGAGGCATAGAAAAAGCCGATGTTTACTTAGAAGGCTCAGACCAGCACAGGGGATGGTTTCAAGCATCTTTATTGGAGTCTATCGCCTCTTACGGAGAGGCTCCATTTAAATCTGTAGTAACTCATGGATTTACTGTAGATGAGAAGGGCCACAAGATGTCAAAATCCCAAGGAAATGTAATATCCCCTTTGGATATTATAAAAGAGTATGGAGCTGATATACTAAGATTATGGGTTATCTCAGAGGACTATACTGAGGATATAAAGCTTGGAAAATCTATTTTAAAGAGATTAGCAGAGGATTATAAAAAGATAAGAAATACCCTTAGATTCTGTCTTGGGAATCTATACGATTTTAAAGCAGAGCTTTCTATGCCGGTGGAAAAACTCCATCATTTTGACAAATATATGTATATATATTCTTCTAAGGTATTCAATGAACTCTTTGGCTTTTACAAAAATTATATGTATCACAGATTTTACCATAAGCTGATGGAATTTATAAGTGTAGACCTTTCCGCACTTTACTTTGATGTGCTAAAAGATAGACTCTATATGTATAAAAACGGCTCCTTTGAAAGAATATCAGCTCAGACCGTGTTATACTTCTTACTTAAAAATCTTGTTATACTTCTTTCACCTGTATTAAGCTTTACTGCAGAAGAGGCTTATTCTCATATGAAAAGCATAGAAAACTCCTTAGAAGATAGTGTTTTTATGAATGAGTATACACCATCAAGCTTTGAAGATGAAGAACTTTTAAAAGATTATCAAAAACTTCTTCTTTTGAGAAAAGACGTATTAAAAGCAATAGAAATGGAGCGAAAAAACGATATCATAAAACACCCTTACGAGGCCATGGTTATAATAGAACCAAATGAAGAGTTTTCTAATATTTTAGAAAAGTATAGAGATTATCTTCCTTCGCTTTTTACGGTAAGCCAAGTACTAATATCCCAAAACGATGGTGAAAAGGGTACGTATACTACTCTCAAGATAAAAGTAGAGAAAGCAAAAGGTGAAAAGTGCCCCAGATGTTGGCTTTATGTAGAAGAGCTGACAGATGGTTTGTGTCCAAGGTGTAAAGAGCAGGTAAAATAGTAGATTTATTTCATTGTTAATTTTTAGTATTTTAATATAATGTTTAATAAGGAGGTATGCAATTGAGAAGACACGTTTTAAGAGCTAAGATACATAGAGCTACCGTTACTGGTGCAAACTTAGATTATGAGGGTTCTATATCTATAGATGAAAGGCTCTTAGAGGCAGGTAACTTTGTATTATTTGAAAAAGTTGATATATACAACGTAAACAACGGCAACAGGTTTTCTACTTACGTGATACCAGGTAAAGCTGGTGAGATTGCTCTAAATGGAGCTGCAGCAAGACTTTGTATGCCAGGCGATATCATCATAATAGCCTCTTACGTAGATGTAGAAGAAGATGAGCTACCTTGTTTTAAACCTTATCTTGTTTATGTTGATAAAAATAACAACATATTAGAAGTCAAAAGGGAAATGAATCATGCCTTTGCATAACGAAGAAAGTGTCTGCTTTGATAAAGTGCCTTCAATTA
>CAZTLC010000064.1:3414-6337 GCA_964614295.1 uncultured Aquificaceae bacterium
TGGCCTTACGAAACTATAGGTAGCTTTGATGATTTATGAGGCCTATATTATTAGAAATAGAAGGGTTTCTATCTTATAAAGAAAAAACTATTATAGATTTTTCAGACCTAACTTTATTTGCTATCACAGGAGTCACTGGGGCTGGCAAAACAAGTATAATAGATGCTATTACATTTGCCCTTTATGGAAAATGTCCAAGGTTTGAGAAGGGGGCCTCCAAAGAAGATTACATATCAAAGGGAAAAGATTTTTTTAGAGTAGCGTTGACATTTTCTCTTAACAATAAAACATATGTCATAGAAAGGAGTTTAAAAACTGGTAAAAGCATGAACTTATCATTTAAAGAAAATGGTAAAGAGATAAAAACTGAAGAAAAAAATAAAGTAAGAGAAGAACTTATACAAAAAATACTTGATATGGATTACGACACTTTCACAAAGATTATAGTGCTACCTCAAGGGGAGTTTGCAAAATTTATAAAACCTGACAAACCTAAGGAAAGAAGAGAAATTATAATGAAATTAAGCAATTTAGACAAGATAGATAAAATAAGAGAGCTAGCATCTTCTAAGAAAAAAGATATACAAGATGAGATAAATACAATCACATCAAGGATAGAAAGCTTAACAATATCTTATGAAGATATAGAGCATCTTGAAAATACTCTAAAAGCTTTAGAAGAAGAATTGGAAAACAAGAAACTTGCCAAAGACACTCTCCAACAAAGGTTATCAAAAGCTATCAAAAAAAGAGAGCTTAATGAGGAGTTAGAAAAAGCAAGAAAAGAATGCGAAATACTAGAGAACAAGAAAGAATATATGGACGCTCTTAAAGGACGCATAGATTTTTTAAAACCGCAGCTCAGCTTAAAATCAGACCTAGAAAGATATATAAAACTAAAAAACGATTTTCAAGATATCAACCAAGAGCTATCTAGAAAAGTTTCACATCTTAAAGATTTAGAAAAACATTATCAAGAACTTTTAGAGGCTTTTAAAAGCATAAAACAAGAATATGAAAACAACAAAGCAAGGGAAGAGAGGATAGAAAAAGGCTACAACATTATAAGAAGATTAGAAAGCGCCCAATCTTTGGAAGAATATATAAACAAAAGAAGATTAGAGTTAGACAAGATAGATAAAGAGCTTTCATCTTCATTTTCAAAGCTAACAATTTTATCAGAAAATATCAAGCAATATGAAAGTGTATTGCTAAAAGAGGATTCAACAAATATAGAAAAAACATTAGAAGAGCTCGTAAAAAGCTTAAATCAATTGGAAATAAAAGAGCAAGAAATGTATAAAAAATTAAAGGAAAAGGATAACCTTTCAAAGGAGATATCAATCTTAGAAAATGAAATAAAAATGTATAGCGAAAATTTGAAAGCTTTAGAACAACAGATAAATTCCTACAAAAATGATATGATTTTATATCATAGCGGTATCTTAAGAAAGCTTTTAAGAGAAAATGATATATGTCCAGTATGTGGGTCTATTTATCACGAAAAAGAACATATAACATTAGAAGGTTTAGAGATTAGAGACGGTATATTAGAAGAATTTGAAAATACAAAAAACCAGATTTCTTTAAAAGAAGATATTTTAAAATCCAAAAAAGAGCTGTTGGATAAGTTCTTGCAAGATATAGAGCTTTTAAGAAAAGATATATCAGAAAAAGAAGCTATAGAAAAACATGTAGAGGGGCTAAAATCAAAAAAAGAAACTCTAGATAAGACCAAAGAACTTTTAAACAAAGCAATAAGCGAAAAAGAAAAGTTAGACAATCTTATGTCTTATCAAAAGACACAAAAAGAAAGTATTGAAAAGGAAATATCTTATAAAGAACAGGAGCTAAAAAGCCTAGAACAAGAACTACTGTCTTTAGGTTTAAAAGAGGAGCTTTTAAAAAACAAAAAAAATGCTATCATAAAATTCCAAGAGAAGATAGAAAAATTAAAAAAAGAAATTCAAGAAGCAAGAAAACAATACGAATCTCAAAGCGAACTTTTAAGTGATATTGAGAAAAAAATACTCATTTTACAAAAAGATATATCATCTTTGGAAAATCAGAAAGAAAATATAAACAAAGAGTTGTCGGCTTTAGAAACAAAATTATCTTCTATAAAAGATAAAGAAAATATTATAAAAGAGTTAAACAGTATAGAAAAATATGAAAGAGAGTACAACGAGTATATTACAAAATTAAACCATATAAAAGAAGTCATTGATACAAAAGAAAAAGAGATTGGTAAAATAGACGAGGACTCTTCTTTAGAAGATTTGCAAAAAGAGATTAAAACCTTAGAAGAGTCTATAAATAATTTAAACAAAGAAATTGGGTCTACAAGCTTTAAAATAAATCAAATAAAAGAAAATCAAAAAGAGATAGAAAACTTACAAAAAACTATAAAAGAGCTTGAAACAAAACAACGTATCTATGAGAGACTTGAACAGGATTTAAGAAGTGATGCACTTCAAGCCTACATATCACAGAAAATAATAGAAGAACTTATAAAGTATGCCAATTTATACGCTTCAAAGATGGATTTTCCTTACACGTTTAGAATGGAAGAAGCATCCAGAGAAAAAGATAGTATAGTGGTGGAAGATGCCTTTGGAAATATAAGACCGATAAATTCTTTAAGCGGAGGTGAAACCTTTATAACATCTTTATGCTTTGCGCTAGCATTAGGAGAAGCCGTAGGCTCTTATCATCTTCAATCCTTGTTTATAGATGAGGGGTTTGGAACACTTGACAAAGAAACGCTTGAAAAAGTAGGAAACGCACTAGAGCTTTTAAGTCAAAACATAAACAAGATGGTTGGTATAATAACTCATGTGGAAAGTTTGGCAGAAAAATTTACAAATAGGATTATGGTAATAAAAACAAAAGACGGAACTTCTAAGATAGAAATAGTATGATA
>CAZTLC010000065.1:0-6335 GCA_964614295.1 uncultured Aquificaceae bacterium
AGCTTCGGGAGCTGTTTGTTTTGGCTATCACAGTAGCCACCTGGCCTGCTATCGTCTGCCCGGCACTCCAACGTCGAAACCGTTCGCCCCCTCATATTTAAGGTTTGATTTAATATATTAAAATCCTCTAAACTTTGTATGATGCGTAGCATATATTATGATATTGTTGCTAAGTATCTTTGAAAGCGAAAAAAATAAAGTTGATTTTATTGTTAATATATATTATAATAATTTTTTTAAAATGAGTTGTATACTGGAAGACCTTGTGAGAACCTTTGAAAAAGTAAGGCAAACCTGCCCATGGGATATAGAGCAAACCCATGAAACCCTTGTTAAATATGTATTGGAAGAAGCTTATGAGCTTGTAGATGCTATAGACAACAAAAACAAGGAAGCCATTAAAGAGGAGCTTGCGGATTTACTTCTTCAAGTGATATTTCACTCTCAGATAGCCAAAGAAAATGGTGATTTTGATATAAACGATGTTTTTGAGCTTTTAATAAAGAAGCTTATAGATAGACATCCGCATGTATTTGATGGTGCAGATCCTGAGGAAGTCTTGGAAAACTGGGAGCATGAAAAAGCAAAGAATAGAGAATACTTTTTGGACGGCATA
Source organism: uncultured Aquificaceae bacterium (assembly GCA_964614295.1). Taxonomy (GTDB): domain Bacteria; phylum Aquificota; class Aquificia; order Aquificales; family Aquificaceae; genus Hydrogenobaculum. Next base: position 617 of record CAZTLC010000065.1, read on the forward strand.
CCAAAATCTATGTGTGCTCTTATGAGATGCCAGAAGATTCAAGATAGAATGGCAAAAGTAGGTTTTGATTTTGAAAATATAAATCAGGTAAAATATAAACTTAAAGAGGAGTTTGAAGAGCTTGACGAGGCCATAAAAAATGGTAATTTTCAAGAGATAGAACATGAGTTTGGTGATATACTAATAGCTATAGTAGATTTCGGGAGGTTTTTGGGGATAGATGCTGAGAGGGCTCTTCAGAGGGCTAACGATAGGATGACTAAGAGGTTTAATTTTGTTGAGAAAAGCCTAAAACAAAACGGGAAATCTCTAAAGGAAGCCACGTTGCAAGAGATGGATATTTATTGGAAAGAGGCTAAAAAATTTGATTATGAATAGTTTTATAGCTTTTATTATAAAATTAAATTGGAGGCAACATTGGCATGGCAACAGAGTTTGAAGAGTTGTTGAAAGCTCAAGAAGAACAACTTTCACCAGGAAGCGTAGTGAAGGGGTCTGTAGTAAAAGTTACAGACTCAAACGTTTATATAGATATAGGCTATAAGATAGAGGGTATCATAAAAAAGCATGAGATAGGTGATGTAGAAATAGGCCAAGAGGTTGAAGCTGTAATTATAAAACTAAGAGGTCTAGAAAATCCTATACTATCTACAAAACCATTAAAATCTTCAAAAGGATTTCCTTTAGCTAAAAAAGCTTTGGAAGAAAATACACCTATAGAAGTGGATGTTGTTTCAAAGGCTAAAAACGGATTTTTGGTGCAGTTTGAAGATGTAAAAGCTTTTCTTCCTTTTTCGGAAGCCCCAAGGAATGTGAGGATTGGAGATAGGTTAAAAGTACTAGTAACTAAAGCTCTTTATGAAAATGGCAAACCGATGATAAATGTATCTTATAGAGAATACGAAAATATAGAGAAAAAATCCAAACAACAGGAGTTTATAAATTCTTTGGAGATAGATTCTACCGTAGAAGGTAAAGTTGTGAAAGTGGATCCTGCTAAAGGTGTTACCGTGCTTTTAAAAGAAGGTGTAAGAGGATTTGCACCTTCTTATGAAATTCCTAGAGATTTACAGATAAAAGAGGGAGATACGTTAGAATTGAGGGTTGTAAAAAAAGCCAAAAAGGGAGATTTTATTATATTGAGCCTAAGGAAACCCAAAAAGAACCCGTGGGAAAACTTAGAACTAAAAGAAGGTGATAAAACCGAAGGGAAAGTATCTTTCTATAGAAAAGGGAAAGGTCTTTTTGTGGAGTTAAACGAAGGGGTTACGGCACTGGTACCTGAAGAGAATATTCAAAATATGAATACCAAAGCCTTAAAGCATGGTGCTAAGTTAAAGCTTGTGGTAACGAAACTAGATAGAGAAAAAAGACGGGTGGATGTAAATATATTAATCTCTGAAGAAAATCCAGCCGCCGAATATATTAAGACAAACCCACCAAATACTATAGTAAAAGGAAGGGTAAAAACCGTACATCCAAATATAGCTTTTATAGAGCTTACTCCAAATGTAGAAGGTATAGTGAAAAAACAGGATATGTCTTGGTTTAAAAATGTTCGCTCCGAGGATGTACTTACCCCAAACGAAGAAAGAGAGTTTATGGTGCTTGGTTTAGATGGTAAAAAGGTGAAGCTAGGGTTAAAACAGCTTACTCAAGACCCTTGGAGTATAATACCAGAAAAATACAAAGTAGGGCAACAAGTGGAGCTCACTGTAAAAGAGATAAGACCTTTTGGGACATTTTTGGAGCTACCAGAGGGGATAGACGGATTACTTCCTATATCGGAAATACCTAAAAACACCAACTTAGAACCTGGACAGAAGATAGCAGTTAGAGTATTAGAGATAAATCCAAAAGAGGAGAAGATTACTTTTAGTATGATGCAACAAGATTCCAAGAAACATCAAAAAGAGCATAAAGAGCAAGAAGATTTTATAAAGGTAAACGATTCTTCCTCTGGCTTTAAGCTTGGTGATATACTTAGAAATAAGCTGAAATAATGGATATATGTTTTTTCCATAAAAGCTGTATAGACGGCACTATGTCTGCTGCCATACTTAAGGAGTATTTTAAGGGTAAAGATAATTTAGTCCTTATACCTTTAAATCACGGTACTAGTGTAGAAGAAGCTTTGAGCAAGTATATACCTCAAGAAGGGCAAAATTTTAAGGAAGTCTCAAAAATCTGGTTTTTAGATATAGCTCCAAAATGGGATGACCTTTTGTATCTTCAAGGTCTAAGACAAGAAAAGCAAGGTTATACAGAGGTGGTTATAATAGACCACCATAAGACAGCAGCCAATATCATATCAAAGTTTGTAGGAAAACCTATAGAAGAAGATAAACCTATCCGTATAGAATACGATTTTATCACATTTATATACGACCCCAGTGAAAGTGGTGCTTCTCTTACCTATAAGACGCTCATAGACAAAAACATACCGCTTATAGTGGACATAATAAAGGATAAGGATATATGGCTTTGGCGCTATGAAAATACTGACGAGATAAACGATTTTCTATACATGTATACAGACAATCCAGATGCTATGAAGGAGTTTTTGAAAAAGGATATAAATGAGATTGCTTCTAAAAGCCAAATACTCTCAGAATATAAGAATTTTATAGTATCAAAACTAAAGGATTCTTGGTCAAACTCTCCTCTTTATATTACGATAAACGATAAAAAGATACCAGCTATAAATAGTCCTATCTTTCAAAGTGAGTTAGGTAGCCTTATAGCCAAAGAACATGGTATCGCTTGCTTGTTTTATATCACTGCTGATTTTGTAAAACTATCTTTTAGAAGTATAGATGGTTCTGCTAGAGCTATAGCTGAGTCTCTTGGAGGAGGAGGCCATGACAATGCCGCTGGTGCTATAATAGACAAAGAAACATTTTTCAAAAACTTTCTTATCTGATTTCAAACATTTTAAATAAAACTTCGTTTTCTATATTTTCATAGATGGAAAAAAGAAAACCAAATAGACTGATAAACGAAAAAAGCCCATATCTTAGAATGCATGCATACAATCCTGTGGATTGGTATCCTTGGACAGGGGAAGCTTTTGAAAAAGCTATTAGAGAGAATAAGCCTATATTCTTATCCATAGGATACTCTTCTTGCCATTGGTGTCATGTGATGGAAAAAGAAAGCTTTGAAGATGAAGAAGTGGCCTCTTTTTTAAACGAGTACTTTGTTAGTATAAAAGTTGATAAAGAAGAAAGGCCTGATATAGATAGTCTTTATATGGAATATTGTATTCTTTTAAACAACTCTGGTGGATGGCCTTTATCTGTTTTTATTACACCTACTAAAGAGCCATTTTTTGCAGGTACTTATTTTCCCAAAAAACACTTTTTAAAGCTTTTAGAACAAATTAAAGAACTTTGGGACAGAGATAGCAAAAACATAATTGAAAAATCAAAAAGACTTATGGAACAACTAAGATACTTCATGGGTTCTACTGAAAAAGGAGAACTAACTGAGGATTTTATAGATAGAGCTCTTTTTGGTCTTGCAAATAGATATGACGAGGAATTTGGCGGTTTTTCTGAAGCTCCTAAGTTTCCGAGCCTTCAAAACATACTTCTTCTTCTTAAAAGCCAAAGACAACCCTTTCAAAATATTGCTCTATCAACACTCTTAAACATGAGAAGAGGCGGTATATGGGACCATGTAGGCGGTGGTTTCCATAGGTATTCCACTGATAGATATTGGTTGCTGCCGCATTTTGAAAAAATGCTCTATGATCAAGCTATGAGCGTACTGGCTTATGCAGAGGCTTATAGGCTTACAAAGGATGAGATTTTTAAGGATACTGTTTACAAGATAGTATCTTTTGTTAAAGAAAATCTCTACAGGGATGGATTTTTCTATACCGCCATGGATGCAGATACCGAAGGAGAAGAGGGAGGATATTATCTTTGGACTTACGATGAGATTGAAAGTATATTGAAAGAAAGTGCTAAAGAGTTTATAGAGTTTTTTAATATCAAAGAGGAGGGAAACTTTCTTGACGAAGCGAAGAGGATAAAATCTGGTAAAAATATCCTCTACGCCAAAGAGCCTAAGATAGCCTTTGAGGAAGAGTTAAAACGCTTAAAGGCTTTTAGAAACAAAAGACAAAAACCTCTTATAGACGATAAGATACTTCTTGACCAAAATGCTATGATGGATTTTGCCCTTGCGGAAGCCTATCTTGTTTTTGGTGATAAAGAATTTCTTGATATGGCTATTAAAAATATAGACCTTATCTCAAAAACCCCTCTAACTCATGCCATAAACCATTCAAAACACATTGAACCCATACTAGATGATTATGCATTTTTGATAAGGGCATATCTGTCTTTGTATAAGGCTACATTTTCAAAAGAGTATTTGGAAAAAGCCAGAAACTTTATGAATGAAGCCATAGAAAAACTATGGGATAAAACCTCCGGTGGATTTTATCTAAGCCTTAGTGAAGATGTTTTGATACCTCAAAAACCCCTTTACGACGGTGCTATACCCTCTGGAAACTCTGTGATGGGGTTAAATTTGGTAGAATTGTTTTTTATCATCAAGGAAGATATCTATGAAGATTTTTACAATATCCTTTCATCTTTGTATGGCAATATGCTATCTCAAAATCCCACAGCCTGTAGTTTCTTTATGATAAGCTTTTTGCTTTATAAAAAGGGTTATCAGCTTTTATTGTCTATGCCTTTATCAAAAGCCCAAAACGAGGTTATAAACATATATAAGCATTATTTACCAAATGTAGTACCTTATAATGAAGAATCTCAGGATTTCAAGCTTATAGCCTGTAAAGATTATACTTGTCTAAATCCGGCAAGCTCCGTAGATGAACTGATAAAAATTATTGCATAAAAAAGATAATATATGTTATAATAATTAACTATCGTAGGCGACGTGGCCGAGAGGCGAGGCGCGGGACTGCAAATCCCTTTTACAGCGGTTCAAATCCGCTCGTCGCCTTTTATATCAAAGTCCAAACCTCACGCCTTTAGCGTTTTCCCTATCTTGGGGTGGTGTTTCATGCCAAAGCATATTCATAGCAAAGTTTAGATTATCTTCTAATCTTATGGCATAGTTATCCCAAAATACGCAAGTGCCAGCTAGTGTAAAATATCCACCACTTACAGGGGCAATGTGGTCAGCTATGAGAAGCGGATAGTAGTCCATGTTTGATTTGGCGCTTTCTTCTCCTGCAACTACTATCTTTATATCTGGCATTAGGGTTTTTATTGAGCAAGTGCAAGGGAGCACTACGGCGTTTACATTCACCTTATTATCTAGGCCCTTATTGTATCTTCTTATTTTTGTGGTTTTAACAAAATATTTATCTTCATCGTAATTTGACACTTCATCTATCACTTCATCTTTGTTTAGCTCCATTCCAAACGCTCTGGCTAAGGTGTTGCAGGTATCCGCTATATGGTCTTCGTTCTTGTAGTATCCTAACAGTATTACCTTTTTACCCATCTCTTCTACAGCTTTTACTACATCATGCACTTCCTTTTCTGTAAAAGGAATCTCTGGATAGTTAAACACTATGGTATCGTATTCAAAGAGTTTTTCCCAATTGTCTACCTCATCAATCTGAAGACCAAACTCTGATGCCCTTTTCTCTATGATAGAGAAATAATAGTAATCTGTCACCGTAAACTCTTGGTGAGTTATGCTCCATGCCACTTTACAAATCTTTTTCATG
>CAZTLC010000066.1:0-6270 GCA_964614295.1 uncultured Aquificaceae bacterium
TACCAAGCTTTACTACCACACCTTTGTTGAGGTATTTACCTACCAAATCTGGGTTTAATCTTTTCAGCGTTCTTAAAGGCACACCTGTAACATCTGAAACATCTTGTAAAGTTCCTCCATATTTTATAACGTATAGATTGTATTTTTTGCCTTCATATCTTTCTATATACTTTGTATTGTAAGGGACTTTTATAGTTTCGCCCACTCTTAAAAAACTTCTATGAAGATTGTTTAATTCTTTTAGCTCTCTCACAGTAGTGCCAAAACGCTCTGCCAACACCGACAATGTGTCTCCGTTTTTTACTCTATAGCTCATCGTAGGTATTTTTGGTTTTTTTGGTTTGTAAGGGATGCATAACTTTTGACCTATAGATAAAAATTTATGTTTTCTAAGAGATGGATTTGCCTCTTTTATAGATTTTGTGTAGACGTGAAATTTAAGAGCTATAGTATCTATGGTATCACCTTTTTTTACCTTATAGTAATGGCATTCATAAGCTTGAGCTTGCCATGTTAAAAGTCCTAAACTAATACAAAATATCAAAGCTTTTTGGATAATCTTCATCTTCAAAAACCTCCATTTTATATTTTATATCAGATACGAAGGCATACTTTGGACCTTCTTTTAACTTTTCTAAAAACGCTTCCAAAATCTCTTTTCCTCCTATGGCTTCAAACTCCACAGAGCCATCCTCTAAATTTTTTACATAACCTTGTATGCCTAAGCTATCTGCTATATCTTTTGTAAAAGCTCTAAAACCTACTTTTTGAACTCTTCCAAACACTTTTCCTTTTAGAATATACTTCATTGAAAACACATTATAGCATATAAAATTTATCTTTATCAATGAGGATATGTTTTGAGGTAAAATATTAAAAAGGAGGTTTTATGAAAAACGCATTAGAGATGCTGAGGGGTTTTGCAGACCAGTTTGAAAAAGTTAGCACCGACGGAATGGTGCCAAAAGAGTTTAGTGTGCTTGTATTTAGCGGTATGGGGGGCTCTGGTATAGTAGGTGAGATAATGAAAAATTATCTTATAAAAAATAACTTTCAAAAGCCTGTATTTTCTATAAAAGGCTATGAGCTTTTACCGTTTGTAGGTAGTGATAGTCTTGTGGTATGCATTTCCTATAGTGGTGATACCGAAGAGACCATATCAATTTTTGAACAAGCTATAAAAATAGGTGCAAAGGTAATATCTATAAGCTCTGGAGGAAAGTTAGAAGCATTGTCTAAAGAACATGGCACCCCACATATAAAGATACCAACGGATTATCCGCCAAGATACGCCCTTGGGTTTATGTTAAATGCTTGTTTATGGCTTTTTGGAAAAGAAGAAGAGATATTGGATTTAAAAGAAGATTTAAAAGCTTCAAGCGCTCGTTATGAGGAAATATCAAAGGATATTGCAAAAGGACTCTTTGGATATGTACCTATCATATATGGGACACCTCTTACAGAGCCAGCCGCTTATAGGTTTAAAACCCAGATAAACGAAAATTCAAAAACTCCAGCCTACAACGCATATTTACCAGAGATGCACCACAATGAGGTGGTAGGCTACACAAATCCAGATATCAACCAATATCTTAGGTTTGTAATAGTGGCTGATAAAAAAGAACATCCGAGGATAAGCTTAAGGGTCAATATGACTATAGATATTTTAAAAGATAAAGGCTTTAATCCAATTGTTATATCAGAAGAAGGAAACTCTTATATTTCAAGGCTTTTAAAAAATATATATGTAGGGGATTTTGCCAGCTATCATTTGGCAAATATGTATGGCTATGACCCGTTGCCAGTAGATATAATCACCTATGTGAAAAAGAGGCTTCAAGATGGATAGGATAAGGTTTGCAGAATCACCTTTTGAAGGGCATCCAGACAAGCTTGCAGATATCATATCCGATGAAATACTTGATGAGTTTATGAGGAAAGACCCTTTTTCAAGGGTTTCTATAAATGTCCTTCTTAGTTCCAATATAGTTTTTATAGCAGGGGAGATATCTTCTTCAGCTTATGTAGATTTGCAGATGATATCAAGAAAAGCTATAAAAGAAGTGGGTTATACAAAACCAGAGTATGGATTTGACGGAGATTTGATAGGGGTTATAAGCTCTATAAACGAACAAAGCCCAGAGATAGCCCTTTGTATAGCCTCTGAGGGTGCCGGAGATAGCGCTATAGTGGTAGGCTATGCCACCGACGAAACCGAGAACTTTTTACCAGCTCCCATTTACTATGCTCACAAAATCTCAAAAACTACATCAGGTTTTAGAAAGAAAGGCCTTATGCCTTTTCTAAGACCAGATGGTAAAACTATAGTAGGTATAAAATATGAGGGTCAAAACAACTTTTATATAGATTCAATAAACATATTTGTTCAGCATGACCCAGATATAAGCCTATCTCATCTTAGAGAACTCATATTTGAAGATATTATAAAAAAACATGTACCAGCATCTATTTTAAGGAAAGAAACTAAGATAAAGATAAATCCTGCTGGTAGATTTATCATAGGCGGGCCTGTGGCGGATACTGGTATCACTGGAAGAAAGATTGTATCTGATGCTTATGGAGATATATCTTTTTCTGGAGGTAGTGCTTTTTCTGGTAAAGACCCTACTAAGACAGATAGAGCTGCCTCTTATATGGCAAGGTATATAGCCAAACACATAGTAGCTGCCAAATGGGCTAAGAAAGTCCTTATACAGATAGCTTATGCCTTTGGGGTAAAAGAACCCATCGGCTTTGATATAGAAACTTTTGGCACTGAGACAAGACCAGTGGATAAGATTAAGAAGAGGATTTTGGAAGTCTTTAGCCTTTATCCAAAAGATATCATAGAAACGTTAGACCTTAGAAAACCCCTATACAAAAAAACCGCTTGCTATGGACATTTTGGAAAAGAAGGGCTTCCTTGGGAAAATCTTGATAAGTTAGAGTACTTTGCTTGAAGATGAAGATAAATTTTGTAAACTTAGGATGTCCAAAAAATTTGGTGGATTCAGAAAACCTTATTGGTTTTTTTAAAAAAGAAAATATAAGTTCTTATCAAAAAGCCGATGCTGTTGTTATAAACACCTGTGGTTTTATAGAACAAGCCAAAAGAGAGTCTATAGAACATATCTTAAGAGCTATAGAAGATGGTAAAAGAGTGCTTGTAACTGGATGTCTTGTTTATAGATATAAAAAAGAGCTTCAAAAAGAGATACCAGAGGCTATATTCTTTGAAAATATAAAGGAGTTAGAGGGTATTGAGCTTTTAGAAGAGAATAAGCGCTTTTTGACTACAAAGCATTATGCTTATCTTAAAATAGCAGAAGGCTGCAACAGAAAGTGCTCTTTTTGTGCTATACCAAGTATAAGAGGAACTCATAGGTCAAAACCTATAGATGAGCTTGTAGAGGAAGCTAAGTATCTTAAAGAAAACGGTGTAAAGGAGCTTATAATAGTCTCTCAAGATACGCTTTATTATCAGGAGGATAACTCTTTTAAAAGCATAATAAAACTTTTGGAGGCTCTTGAAAAGCTTGATTTCCCTTGGATAAGGCTCATGTATTTGTATCCAAACAGTATAAGCAAAGAACTCATAGATTTTATAGACAACTCTAAAAGTATTGTGCCATACTTTGATATACCACTTCAGCATATTTCTGACAACGTTTTGAGAAGTATGAGAAGAGGATATACCAAAAAAGATGTTTATAGGCTTTTAGAATATATAAACACTATGAAATCCAAAAAACCGATACTTAGAAGCTCTTTTATAGTGGGATATCCAACGGAAGAACGAGATGATTTTGAGGAGCTTTTATCTTTTATAGAAGAAAAGATATTTCATTTTGTTGGGGTTTTTGAATACTCTCATGAAGAGGGGACACACGCTTATCATTTGGAAGATAAAATCCCGAAAGAAGAAAAACAAAGGCGCTATAGCGAAGTCTTTAACCTATCTCAGGATATTTTAGAAGAGAAAAACAGAAGTTTAATAGGAGAAGAAGTAGAAATTTTGATAGAGAAAAAAGATAAGGCAAGGGCTTTTTTTCAAGCCCCCGATATAGATGGTATAGCTATACTTGATATACCAAGTTCTAAAACAGGTGTTATAAAGAAGGCTAAGGTGATAGGAAATATAGGTCCAGATTTACTGGTGGATGTATGATACTCTACATTTTAAACATAGTTTTTTATCTCATGGCTTTTGCAAGTTTTTTACTTTATACACTAAAAGCCAAAAACACTATAAAATATAGTCTTTTATTTATATTGCTTGGTAATATCTTTTATTTTATAAAGCTCATAATAAACTTAAAAACTGGTGTGCTATTTAGCAATATAGATGCTATAGTAGCTTTTTCTGGTAATGTGATTATGCTTTTTTACGGTATACTTCTTACAAAATTTAGGAATTTAGAAAATATAGGTTTTATAATCTCTTTTATAGGTGCCTTGTTTAGTATGGCAAATCTTAGAAATGTATTTTTTCATCAACATACTAGTCTTTTAAACCCGATATTTATTATACACACCGTAAGCGCTGGTATCTCTTACTCTTTTATAATGCTTGGCGGAATATTTTCCTTATTGAAGCTTATATCTGAAAAGCAGATAAAACAAAAAAGATTTTCAAAAACTTATGTCCCAATATACACTTTGATATTTATAGAAAAGCTTTCCATAAATATGAGTTTTATATTTTTAACCATTACCATCCTCTTTGGGGTGATGTGGTCTTTTTACTATGATAAAAGCTTATACGTAGACCCAAAGATTATAGTTATATCGTTTTTATGGTTTTATTATGCGGTGCTTGTTCATACTTATATCTTTAAATCTTCAAAACCTACAACCATATCCGTTCTATCAGCCATTGGAAGCACGATAACCGTTATATCGGTGATATTCATAAAACATAGTATAATAACAGGATGAGTAAAGCGTGGTCTGGAAGGTTTAAGGAAGAAACCTTAAAAGAGGTTGAGTTTTTCACCGAATCCATAAGCTTTGATAAAGCATTGGCCTTATACGATATAGTCCAAGATATTGCCCACTTGGAAGCTCTTTTAAAAGCAGGGGTTATATCAAAAGATTCTTATGAGAATATAAAAAACGGTCTTTACAAGATAAAAGAAGAGATAGAAAACAACACTTTTAACTTTGACATATCAAAAGAAGACATACACATGAACATAGAAAGCAGATTATACGAGTTAATAGGGGAGGATGCTAAGAAATTACACACTGGTAGGTCAAGAAATGACCAAGTAAACACCGATTTAAGACTTTATCTAAAAGATAGGATATTTGAGATTTATGGGCTTTTAAAAAACTTAAGAAGAGCTTTGGTATCAAAAGCTAAAGAGTGTGAAAATCTTATAATACCTGGATATACCCATCTTCAAAGGGCACAGCCGGTGTTGGTATCTCACTATCTTTTGGCTTTTAAAGAGGCGTTTGTAAGGGATTCTGAGAGGCTTTTGGATGCTTATAGGAGGATAGATTCTCTTAGTTTAGGCGCTGGAGCTTTGGCGGGGTCTGACTTTGGACTGGATAGGTTCTTGGAGGCATCTATATTAAACTTTTCAAAAGTCCTTAGAAACTCTATGGATGCTGTGGCGGATAGGGATTTTGCAATGGAGTATCTTTTTGCCTTAAGTTCAATAGCTATGCATCTATCAAGGATGGCTGAGGATTTTATAATATTTAATACGGAGGAGTTTAAATTTATAGAGCTTCCAGATAGTATTTGCACAGGTAGTTCTATCATGCCAAACAAGAAAAATCCAGATGTTTTGGAGCTTATAAGGGGAAAAACCGGAAGAGTTTATGGAAACCTAGTAAATCTCATGGTAAATCTCAAAGGGCTTCCAATGACTTACAATAGAGACCTCCAAGAGGATAAAGAACCCATTTTTGATGCTTCTAATACAGTTATTAAAAGCTTAAAAATGATGAATATTGTTGTAGAAGGCTTGATGTTTAAGAAAGATATATACGCTGAGAATCTTTTACTTGCTACAGACCTAGCAAACGTTTTGGTAGAAAAAGGAGTTCCTTTTAGAGAAGCCCATCACATAATAGGAAATATCGTAGCATACGCTATAGAGCACCAAAAACCTTTAGAGTCTTTGACAAAAGAAGAGCTTCAAAGGTTTTCTTTGCTTTTTGAAGAGGATGCAAAACACATGATATCAAAAGAAAAATCCATTGCCCGTAAAAAGACTTACGGAAGCACAAACGAAGAGTTTGTAAAAAAACAGATAG
>CAZTLC010000067.1:0-6219 GCA_964614295.1 uncultured Aquificaceae bacterium
TGTAAATGAGGTTTATTGAGAATATACTATATTTATGCGAAACATGGATGTGGTTAGTATTAGAAAAGAGCTTTTAGAGAAATTGGGCGGTATTCCAGAGCCATTGGTAAAAAATGAAGAATGGCTTTATCTTCTAAAAGAAGAATCTAGAAACTCAGTTATGATAGAAGGATATTTTGTATCATCGGAAGATTTAGAAGAGGTTTTAATGGGGGAAAAAGAGCTTGTAAAGAGCGGTAAAGAGGCCTTGGATTATTATAAAACCGCCTCGTTTATCTACAATTTTGCTTATGAAAACTTTAAAACAAGAGAGCTACCTTTCACAGAATCCCTTATAAAACAAATAAACAAAGGTGTTTTAGGGCAGGATGGAGATTATCGTAAAGGTGATATAAAGATAATGGGTGCTAAAATAAGCCCTCCTAATAGTTTCTATATCGCTGATTGGATAAGGCTGTATGTGGATTGGGTGAGAGAGTATGCTAACACAGAGAATTTTATAGATTTTATCGCAAAACAACATATTCTTTTTGAAGCTATACATCCGTTTTCTGATGGAAATGGAAGAACTGGCAGGGTTATTTTAAATTATCTTCTTATATCAAAAGGCTATCCTCACATCATCATCAAAGGAGATGAAAAAAATAAAGAACGGTATATAAAAGCTCTTGAACAAGGAGATATAGCTCTTTTTGGGCTTTTAAACAATATACCAGATAAAAATATACTAACAAAGACAACAAACGCAATGAACGCTTCAATTATGAAAGAGATAATAACAGAATCTCTTATAAGAAGCTTAGATATCATGCTAGCTCCTATTGTAGAGAAAAAGCTTGGTATTGTATTAAAATCATCCACAGATGTTGCAATAGACCTTAATTATTCAAAAGATAGCATTAGAGAACTCATAAAAAGAGGGTATTTTATAGCAATTAAAAAAGGAAAAACCTGGTTTACACATAAAGAGCTTGATGTTAGAAATTTAAGGTAACTGTATATATAGCGCTTAATACTTCAAAAATACATAAACATGGTTTGCCAGATATAAAAATCATATATCTCCTAGTATTTTTTTAACACTTTCTTTTATGGATTTTGATATGCCTAGTTTTTTTAGCTTTTCATCGTCAGATTTTATAAAATCATACAAACTATCAAAATGTCTATATATGATTTCTCGTTTTATCTTACCAACGCCCTTTACCTTGGAGATGGTATCTTTTATAAACTCCTTTGAGCGGATATTTCTGTTGTAAGTGATGGCAAAACGATGTGCCTCGTCTCTTAAAAGCCCAAAAACCCTGTATAAGGCTTGATTGTTTTTTATAGGTATCTCAAGCCCATCTTCTGTATATACAATCTCCTCTTTCTTTGCCAAAGAACACACATATACATTTAATAAAAACTGCTCTTTTACCTCAATGCCCATTGAAAGCTGACCTTTACCGCCATCTATGAGCCACATGTCTGGCATCTTATCCTCTTTAGAGATAAGCCTCTTTGCTCTCCTTGACAACACCTCTTTTAAAGAGGCAAAATCATCTATATAGTCTACTGTTTTTACCCTGTATCTTCTATACTTTGATTTGTTTAAAGAGCCCTCTTCCCATACTACCATAGAACCTACCGTATATTCACCGTGAAAGTGGCTTATATCAAAACACTCTATAAGTTTTGGAGCTTTTCTTTTGAAAAGCTTATAAAACTCCGATTCAAACTCCGAAGTGTCTGGTTTTAAAATTATATTTTTTTCTATTATCTTAAGAAGGGGTTTTGGTATGCTTTTAGAAAACGTTGTATCGCTTTGCTTTGATTTTATAAAGAGCCTAAAGTTTTCTGTGATATCAAAGTTTGTGATGATTTTTTTCGGTATTATGTTTGATATATAATATGTGCCAAGCATCTCTTCGTGGTTTATAACCTGGTCTTTGTCTATGGAAAACTCCTTATGAGCCACCAAACGCTTGTTTCTTATTATGAAAAGCCATAAACTATACCCTTCCAAGTAAAATACATCCGCCTCTTCTATATCGTATAAAAATACCCCTTGCCCTTCTACAAGATTTTGAAGAGCCAACACCTGGTCTCTTAAAAAAGCTGCTTTTTCAAAGGCTAGATTTGAAGCGTATTGCTCTATCTTCTCATGTAAGATAGGAAGCACATCTTTTACATTGCCCGATAAAAAAGCCTTGGCAGATTTTACGCTTATGGCATAATCTTCTTTAGATATCAAATTGGCACAAGGGCCAGAGCAAAGTCCCAGATGGTAATCCATGCAAGGGATAGGTCTTTTTGGCATCTCTTCACAAGTTCTTAGTTTAAATGTGCTATGTATTAGCTTTTTAACTTTTATAGCCTTATTTACGTTTAAAAAAGGCCCAAAAGCCTCACCTTTTTCCTGAGTGTCTCTGGTAATTTTTACAGTAGGATACTCTTCATCCGTTATAAGTATCACTGGATAACCACTTCCATGTTTTAAAAGGACATTGTACTTTGGTTTATGGGTTCTTATGAGGTCCATCTCCAAAAGGAGCGCTTCGTACTCGTTGTTGGTGACTATCCATTCAATCTGTTTAGAATGTCTAAATATGTTTTCTTCCTTCGGAGAGTTTATCCTTTCTTTCAGATGTTGAAGTAGTCTTTTCTTTAAGTTTATGGCTTTTCCTATATAGATATAGTGTTTTTGGCTTTTAAAAATATAAACACCTGGTTCTTCGGGGGCTTTTTCTATAAGCTCTTCAAAGTTCATAATCTCATAATATAACCAGAAATCATTACCATTCAAGTATTATCTTAAAAATACCTTTTTCGTATTTGGCTTTTATAGAGATACCGTTTTTCTGGCAAAGGGTTTTTACTATGTAAAGCCCAAGACCAAGCCCTTCTTTTGACTCATCCTCTCGGTAAAAAAGTTCAAAAACCTTTGACGTATCAGATATCGGCTCGCTTGGGTTTTCTACTATGAGCTTAGATGAAGATATCTTTACGTTTATAAAACCGTTTTCTTTGTTGTACTTTAAGGCGTTATCAAAGATATTTTCTATTATCATAGACATATCTATGGGGTCCACATAAACCTTAAGGGTTGTCTCCTCTTCAATGTTTACCGTTATATTCTTTGATTCTAAAGCATCTTCCAAAGAATCTATGGCATCTTTTACAAACTCGTTGATATTAACAAGAGTTTCTTCGCTTGGTTTTGATATAAATATAGACTTTACACGGTTTACAGTATCCTCAATACGGCTTATGGCTTCTTTTGCCCTCTTATCCTTTATATCAATAAGTTTTAAAATACCCACAGGGGTGTTTATAGCGTGCACACTGCCCTTTAAGATTATATCAAGCTTTTGGGTGTAATCCTCTATAGGCTTTAAGAATATACCTGCAAACATATAAGATATACCAAACACGGACAAGGTTAGCACGAAAAACAGCACACTTGCATCAAAGATAATCTGCTTCTCAGACTCTATGATATCTTCTACGGAGGCTTTTAAAAAAACCGTATATATGTTGCCGTTGTATTCAAACCTGTCTTGTATCTTTATAGTTTTCCTATCATCTTTATCTATGTTGTTTACATCGTAATACACTTTACCGCCAGACTCTATCTTTATGCTAAATCCAGGTGGCAATGTAAAGTTTTTATGATTTACCACTTTTAAAATCGCTATTTTAGCAAGCTCCTCAGAACGGTTTTTTATTATCTCTTGAGCGTACCCCACATATAGGTTATATATGATGTAGTAAAAGAATCCCATAACGATGACAAATATAACTGAATTTAAAAGGGCAAATTTTAGTTTTGCATTGGTAAAAAGATTCTTAAACAAGCCTGTAGCCAAGCCCTGGCACGTTTCTTATAAGGTCTTTATTTTCTTCTTTTAAAAGTTTTCTTAAAAGCTTAAGATGGGTCCTTATAGAGTCCTGGCTTGGGGTTTCAGCCATATCCCAGCAGTTTTGCATAAGCATTTCATAGGATACAAGTTTACCAGCTTTGAAGATTAGTGTCTCTAGGATACAGGCCAATTTTCTAGTGAGTTCCTTCTCTTCTCCGTCCACTATAAGAATCTTTCTATCCATATCGTATAGCACGTTTTCCCTTAGTTTTACGACGCTTCCCTTTATATTGTACTTTCTTCTTATAACAGCTTTGATACGAAGTATGAGCTCTTCTACGCTAAAGGGTTTTGTAATGTAATCATCCGCCAGACAATCTTCAAAACCTTTGGTCTTGGTGCTTAAATCGGCTATGGCACTTATAAATATGATGGATGCATCTTTGTTTAGCTCCCTTATATCTTTACAAAGATTTATACCGTTTTCTCTTCCAAGCATGATATCAAGGCATATTACATCAAACTCTTCAGATTTTAAAAACAAAAGAGCATCCTGAGGATTATCAGCTCCTTCGCATAGAAAGTCGTTTTCTTTTAGCTTTTTACAGAGAAGCTCTAATAGTGTTTTATCGTCCTCTATTACTAAAACCTTCATAAGTACGTAGCTTCCGAGAGTTTTTTCACCTCTTCTCTTAGTCCTTCTAAACCTCTTTGTTTTAGGCTTTTAATAAAATGACTGCCTATTACCACACCGTCTATATAACGCTTTAAAACATCTATATGCTCTTTTGTAGATATACCAAATCCAAGCACCATAGGTTTTTGGCAATGCTCTTTGTAAGCTTTTGCATATTCTTTTATGTTCTTTACAGGCAAGCTATCTCTTGCCCCTGTAATACCAGTGATGGATACCATGTATACAAAATCTGTGGACATCCTGCATACATTTGACACCCTGTCGTTTTTAAAAGATGTGGGGGCTAAAAGCATCACGAGACTAAGGCCTCTTGCCTCAATAGATTTTTTTACACCTTCCGCCTCTTCAGCAGGTAAATCTGGTATTATAAAACCATCAATCCCAGACTCTTTAGCCTCTTCAAAAAACACCTCTATTCCATGCTTAAAAATAGGATTAAAGTATGTCATCAACAAAAAAGGTTTATCTTTGTGTTTTGTTTTCAGGCTTTTAGAAAGCTCAAATATATCTTTTTGGGTGATGCCGTTTTGAAGAGCTACATTGTGGGCTTCTTGGATAGTGGGGCCATCTGCCACAGGGTCTGAAAAGGGAAAACCAATCTCTATCATATCAGAACCGTTTTCTAACAGTATATCAAAAGCCTTATAAGAGGTATCAAGGTCTGGATATCCAGCCACCATATAAGAGAGTAAAGCTATCTTATTTTTTTCTTTTAAAAGCCTAAAAACCTCTGGTATGTTCATTTTAGCTCCGTAATCTCCTTCTCTTTTGAAACCGATAGGTTTGATATCTCTTCTATATATTTATCCGTAATCTTTTGAAGCTTATCCAAAGCTCTTTTTATCTCATCCTCAGATATGCCTTCTAAAGATTCTATCATCTCTTTGGCATCCCTTCTTATGTTTCTTATAGCTACCTTCGCCTCTTCGGTGGTCTTATGTAAAAGTTTTACAAGCTCTTTACGCCTTTCTTGGGTAAGGGGCGGAAGCGTAATACGTAAGGTATTGCCTTGTCTTGCGGGGTTTAAAGATAATTGTTCCATGATAGCCTTTTCTATAGGGGATATGGCGTTTTGGTCCCAGACTTGAATGAGTATTTGAGTTGGCTCTGGGACACTTACATTTCCCACCTGTTTTATAGGCACTCTAGACCCATAGTACTCTATCTTTATATCTTCCACTAAAGAACTAGAGGCTCTACCCGTCCTAAAACCTGCTAACTCACTCTTGAAATGGCTAATACTCTTTTTCATGCTATCTTCTGCTTCTTTCAAGATATCCTCTATCATATTATCTATTATAAATCAAAAGTCTGGAATTTTTATGAAAACTTGATATAATAATAGATTATTAACGTTGAGAGGTAAAGCTATGAGTAGCAAAAATGCAGCAAGATTGCAAGATTTGATGCTAAATCAACTAAGAAAGTCTAAGACGAAGGTATCCATATATCTTTTAAACGGAGTAAGGTTGCAAGGAAAGGTGAGGTCTTTTGACCTATATACGATACTTATAGAAGATGGCAAACAACAAACCCTAGTATACAAACATTCTATAACCACCATAATACCAGCCGAAAGGATAGACTTAAACTTTAGCGAAGAGGAAGAGGAAGAAAACTATAATGTATAATTTTTCACCTTGATTTCATAATTTTAATTTATACTAATCTAATGGA
>CAZTLC010000068.1:0-6192 GCA_964614295.1 uncultured Aquificaceae bacterium
GGCACCTATTTGATTTGCCAAGGTCAAAGCTTTTTGATAATAGGGTATAGCTTTATCTTTTTCATTTTTGTTATCATAATACCAGCCCATGTATTGATAACCTACAGCTTTCCAGTATTTGTTGCTATCTACCAAACTTAGTCCTTTTTGTATATAGCTTTTAGCGTCTTTAAAGTCCAATAGTTTAAGATATAAAACACCCATATTGAGATAGGTGGCGCCTTCGTGGACCTTGTCATTTCTTTCACTAAAAGATTGAGAAGCTTTTGCATAGTACTCAAGAGCTTTATGAGGGTGATTTAAATCGGCATAACAAAGGGCTATGTTGTTTAATATAGTAGGGCTGTTGGGATTTTGTTTTAAAGCTTTTTTATAAAAATCTATAGCAGAATCATAATATCCTTCTGAGTAAAAAATATGGGCTATATTTGAAAGATTGTCCACTATACCTTTACTATCTCCAAGAGATTTCGCCAGTCTATAAGCTTTAGTATAATTTTCTAAAGCCTTTGCCTTATCGCCTATCATATCGTAACTAACGCCTATATAGTTGTAAAGAGCTTCTTTTTGATAACGCGTGTTGGCGTTTTTTATAGCGTTTTGAAGGTAGCCTATGGCATTTTTTGGCTCTCCCAAAGAAAGGTAAGACATAGCTGCGCACATGTTGTAGTTAAAATCATATTTGTTCCACCTTAGGGAGCTGTTGGCTAGTTTTATGGCTTCCTGATATTTCTTTGATTGAAACAAGTTTATACACTGCTCTGCGTCAGCATAGGAAATTCCAATACACACAACCAATGCAAAGATGAGTTTATATAATTTCATAATAAAAATATTTTAACAGTAAAATATTTAACATATTATGATTTTTATTGTTGATTAAATACAAATTTTGCTTATAATAAATTATTATGATAGGGGTTATAAGTTTTCCCGTCTTATCTAATGTGGGCAAAATTAACAAACCCTCAAGTCAAAGAAGCATACAAACTCAACAAGAGATAAGCCAGTTAAAAGCCATAGACCAGGATGTTAGGGCTCATGAGATGGCACACAAGATAGCTGGCGGAGATCTCACTGGCCCTATCAACTATAAATACGTGGTAGGACCAAACGGTAAAAAGTATGCTGTGGGAGGAGATGTCAGCATAGATGTATCCCCTGGCCCCACACCGCAAGCTACGATAAAAAAGATGGAGAGGGTGATAAAAGCTGCCTTAGCACCTATAGACCCTTCTGCTCAGGATAGAGCAGTGGCAGCCCAAGCTCAAATGCTTTTAGAACAAGCCCAAATTGAATTGCAAAAAGAAGGTTCCAATATATCCATTTACGCTTGAAAAACTTCAGTGCTTTTATACTTTTTCTCTGATAAAGAGTTGAAAAAAGCTATGCTCTCTCTTGAAACTACATCTTTTTCGTTGTCCATGGTAATGATGTGATAGCTGTTTGAAAGCTCTACAAACTTTTTTATCTTGCTTGGAGCCTTTTCGTATATAAATCTTGCTCCTTTTATAGAAGAAAGGTCATCTTCTTTTGAATGAATAAGTATAAATGGGGCTTTTAAAAGATTTATATGCTTTTTGATATATCTTGCCATCCTCTTTAGTTCTACTATTGTAGGGGCTGGTATCTTATCGTATGCCATAGCCTCATTTTTTTCTGATTTCATCATCTGCATAATCTTTTTTCTCATAGCCTCGTTTTTTATACCAAAAGGTTCTTTTTCCCTCCAATAATAAATATGCTTTAAAGGTGTATAAAGTCCAAGAGGCAATAAAAATCTGTACCACGGTATAGCCCATCCATCTATTCCCATGGCAGGAGCCCAAGAGGCTACACCATCTATATCTGGAAATTCCATGCCAAGCACAAGAGATAGCATGCCTCCAACGCAAAGTCCAGCCACAAACACTTCACTGTATTTGGCTTTTAAATCAAGATAAAAGTTTTTGGCAAAATTATAAAGCCCTTCCCATTTGGTTTTTTTAAGCTCTTCCAGATTAGAACAATGTCCAGGTAGTATTGGAAAATATACATCGTAATTTGCCTTAGAAAAATCCCTTGCCACCCATCTTAACTCTAAAGGAGTGCCAGTAAGACCGTGAAGGAGCAAAACTGCTTTTTCGTTGTTATTTCTTATTGATAACTCCATATCAAAATACCCTTTTAAAGAGTTTGTCTAAAAGTTCTATAGCCATGTCAATCTCTTCATCAGTTATTTCCAAAGAGGGGGCAAGCGTAAACACGTTTTTATAATAACCACCCACATCCAGCACAAGACCGTACTTTTTACCCTTGTATTCCAAATCTCCTTTTAAACCCTCTTCCAATATTTTGTCCGTTAGGGCTTTTGAAGGGGTAAAACCATCGTTTTCGCATATCTCTACCCTAAGAGCAAGCCCTATACCATCTACGTTTCCTATATTTTTATATCTTTTCTTTAAAAGCTCTAAACCTTCTAAAAATCTATCACCTTTTTGTTTTACAATACTCTCATAGTCTTTTTCTTCTATCATATTCATCACTTCTACACCAGCCCTTACTCCTATTGGATTTGAAGAAAAAGTAGAGTGAGTGGAGCCTGCTGGCCATATCTTTGGATTTATGAGCTCTTCTTTTGCCCAAAGCCCTGCCAAAGGGTTCATGCCGTTGGTTAAAGATTTACCAAAGACGATGATATCTGGTGTAATACCATAATGCTCTATACTCCATAGTTTACCAGTCCTATAAAAACCCATCTGTATTTCATCATCCACAAGAAGTATGTTTGCCTGGTCAAGTATCTTTTTTAGTCTTTTAAAATACTCTGGAGGCGCTTTTACGTATCCACCTGTACCTTGGATGGGCTCTATATAAAATGCAGCGTATTCGCATTCGTTGGTTTTTGGATTGTAAATAGAATAATATTCTGATTCAAAGAGCTTTTCAAACTCTTTTACACAATAATAATCGCAGCTATCCAAAGTTTTACCGTAAGGACATCTAAAACAATAGGGGAAAGGTATAAAAAGCGCCCTATCTCCAAAATGCCCAAACCTTTCTCTGTACCTATAGCTGGAGGTGATGGCAGTGGCACCCAATGTTCTACCATGATATCCACCCATGAAGGCAAAGTTTAAATTTTTCTTTTTATAGTTTCTTACAAGCTTTAAACTATCCTCTATAGCCTGAGAACCCCCTACGTTAAAATGGATTCTACCTTTTAGATTGAACCTTTTTAGATTTGCATCCACCAATTTTTTAGATAGTATAACCTTTTCTTTAAAAAGAAACTGAGAGGCAAGTTGTCCGAGTCTATCCATCTGGTCTTTTATGGCATCGTTTATGCGCTTGTTTTTATATCCGAAGTTGCAAGCGCTATACCACATTTGAAGGTCTAAATAAGGTGTGTTTTCCTCATCGTAAAGATAAGAGCCTTCCGAAGCTTTGAAAATTTTTGGAGGATTTAGATAGTGAACTGTATCACCCCAAGAACATACCTCGCTTTCTATTGCCAGTATCTCTTCTTCCTTCATACAATTTCTCCAATATAAAAGGTAATTGATTTATTATATCCTCAAAATATGAAAAGCTAGTGAAATCCTTTACGTTTTGGGCTTTTAGAAAATGCAGTAGTTTACCTTTTGCAAATACAAAATCTGCATGCTTGCTGGCGCAAAAATCAGAGATACCATCTCCTATATATACGTTTACATCTGATGCTAGTTTATTTACTATATCGCATTTGCAGACACCAAGCTGACAATCGTCTTTTGAATACCTATAGAGAGTTTTAAATTTATTGTTTATAAAATAAAGGTTGTTGGCATATACACCATCCACTTTTTTTATATAATCTCCCAATATTTTTTTTATAAAAAGCCTAAAACCGTCGCTAAGTATGTATATGTTAGCGTTAAAATGATACTTCACATAGTCTATAAACATTAAAAAGCCTTTATCTATTTCAACACTTTTTAAAAAATCTTCCAAATCGTTTTTAGAGATGTTTACCAGCGATAGTTGGGCGTCAAGACATTCTTTTGAAGAGATTTTACCTTCTTGCCAAAGCTTCTCAACATCTTTCCACTCATCAGAAGCAAAGCGCTCCAAGAGAGCATCTACAGTATCTTGGAGCGTTATCGTACCATCAAAATCACAAAAGAATGTTATTATTTTAAACTCTCCAACGCTTTTAATACTTCATTATAATCTGGTTCTGATGTGATTTCCGGAACCAACTGGAAGTACTTGATAGTGCCGTCTTTACCCACTATAAATATAGCTCTTGCTAAAAGTCCTTGTAATGGGCCTTCTGCTATTAGTATGCCGTAAGCTTTACCAAAGTCTTTATTTCTAAAGTCAGATGCTACAGCTATATTTTCAACACCTTCAGTGGAGCAGTATCTTTTTGAGGCAAAGGGTAAATCCATAGATACTACAGTGGTATCTACATCAGCCATAGAACCCACCGCTTCGTTAAACTTGCGAGTTTCCGTGGCACATACTGGTGTATCCAAAGATGGCACAGCTATTATTAGTTGCACCTTATCTTTAGCTCCACCTATCTTCTTGGTGGATAAGTCCGTAAGGACTACTTCCACTTCAGGAGCCTTATCTCCTACTTTTATATCACCTGAGAGTGATACATCGTTTCCTTTTAGTTTAGTTTTGAGCATATTTTACCTCCTAAGGTTTTGCCTATAAAGGATAAGTTTTTTGGCTTTTATTACAATGATTATAAGCAGTTTAAATTTAGAAGAGGGTTTTTTGAACTTTCTTTTCTTTAATTTGCTCTTTAAAAATGGTATTTAAATCTTTTATTAAGCTTTTCATATTAAAAGCCATTAAAAACTCTTCTACATGCTTTATGTCTATATTGTAAGACATTTTCATATCGTCTAGTTCTATTTTTATTTCATCTATTATATCTTGGGGATTTAGTTTTATCAACCTATAAGAAAGCTCTAAATCTTCTTTTATAGCTTCTTTAAACATATTTTGTATCTCATCCCAATGATTTAACATGTTTTCTACAGAACCATATTTGTTTAAAAGTTCTATAGCTTTTTTAGGTCCTACTCCTTTTATACCTTTTATATTGTCTACGGTATCTCCTATCAAAGCCAAATAATCAGCAAGTTTTGAAGGTGCTACGCCAAATTTTTCTATTACAGCCTCTTCATCAAATACCTTGTTGGTAATAGGATTTATAACGATTATCTTCTTATCCTCCACAAGTTGCATCAAATCTTTGTCTGGTGTATATATTGTGAGATTTTTATTCCATTCTTTTGATTTATAGGCAATATAAGATATTATGTCATCCGCTTCTAAACCTTCTTTTTCTAAAAGCCTAATACCAAGGAACTTTATCGCATCCTTTATAAGTGGTATTTGAGAAACAAGTTCATTTGGGGTTTCTTTTCTGGTGGCCTTATACTCTTTGTAAATTTTGTCCCTTATAGTTGGGGCTGGTAAATCAAAGGCTATAGCAAAATAGTAAGGTTTTTTAGCTTTTAATATAGAAAAAACCGCTCTTATAAATCCATAAAAAGCGCCAGTTTCTATACCGTTTTCTGTTTTTAAAGGTGGAAGGGCATAATAACTTCTATATAAAAAAGCAGAACCGTCTAAAACATAGATAGTATCCATCAAGTATTTTTCTCAAAATCCTCTGGTTTTATATTTTCAATCCAACTTCTTAAGTCTTCTTCGGTTATATTTAAATCATCTTGAACCTCTATATCAGCGCTGTTGGTAAAAAGCTCTTTATTGACATAGATAGGTGCATCAAATCTAAGAGCCAAATTTATAGCATCGCTTGGTCTTGAATCTATAGCCAAACCTTCCGCAGTTAGATTGGTATTTTTTAAATGTATAGTTGCAATATAAGTGTTGTTTTCCATAGAATCTATGGTAACCATTTCAACAGCGTATCCAGTGGCAAGAAGAATACTCTTTATAAGGTCATAGGTCATGGGCCTTGGAGAATCCATACCTTGCATATTCATAACTATGCTGTTAGCTTCAAAAACACCTATCCATATAGGTAAAGCTAAACTATCATCCTCCTTTGATTTCAATATAACTATGGGCATCTGAGATATTGGATCTATCCCCATGCCACTAACATAAACTTCCACCATGTTATAAAACCTCCTTAAAGAAAATAATAGTTATTTTTTGATAAAAATCAAGGGTAAAGAGGAT
>CAZTLC010000069.1:0-1528 GCA_964614295.1 uncultured Aquificaceae bacterium
CTCCTTTCATTCTACCTCTACTTTTGCATGAATGGCTCCTTGAGCTGCCATAGCTTGTATGATATTTATAATATCTGTAGGTGTTGCACCTACGCTGTTTAAAGAGCTCACTAACTGTCTTAGTGTTGGGGCTTTTACAAAGAAAATACTATACTTTTTACCATTTTTTTTAGTGGTTTGATTTGCCTGTTTAGGGTTGGCTGGGGCTTGCCTTACTTCTACCGATATGTTGCCTGATGCCACAGCTACTGGTGATATCCTTATGTCTCCTCCCATAACTATAGTACCAGTTCTGCTGTCTATAATGATTTTAGAAGGATTTTGCACATGTACCTCTAAATCTCCTATCATGGAAAGAAAATCCACAGCGTTATAAGGAGGTAGTTTTACCCTTACTGTATCGCTATCTATGGCTACCGCAGTTCCATATCCAAATTTGTTGTTTATAGCATCTTGTATGGCGTTGGCGGTGTTAAAACTTGGATAATTTAAATAAAGGTCTATATAATGTTTTGGCATGGTAAAAGGTAAACTTCTTTCTAAAGTAGCACCATCTGGAATGTACCCACTGTTTAGGTTTTGATTTATAGCGTTTCCACCGGCTGACGGCGTAACGATTTGACCTTGTGCTAATGCATAAACTTTACCATCGGCTCCTTTTAAGGGAGTCATTAGAAGTACGCCACCTTGTAAACTTTTAGCATCACCTATTGATGATACCGTCACGTTTAAAGGAGTGCCAGCTTTTGCATAAGGAGGTACTTTAGCGGTCACCATCACTGCCGCCACATTTTTTGTGGTCATCTGATTTATTTGAGCTTGAGTGAAGTTAATACCCATCCTTGATAATACATTTACCAAAGAGTCTACTGTAAATATAGTAGCTTTGCTATCTCCCGTACCGTTTAAACCACTTACAATACCATATCCTACCAATATGTTACTTCTATTGCCCTCAAAAGTTACTATATCCCTTATCCTAACTCCAAAAGATAGGTTTATTAATAATAAAATCCATAAAACTTTTCTCATATAAATAAATTTATGAAAACACCCCCATAAGTCAATATAAAGGAGGCGTATGCCTCCAGTTTTAAGCTTTTAAAAATATCTACCGGTACTTGGATGTAGTATGTCTGGGTATGCTCTTTCCATATCGTAATCAAATATCTGTTCTCTTATACTTGCTAAGTCAGAGTTATTGGGTTGGAATGGGAAGCTTCTTAAGTTTGTAGGTGAGCTATCTCCAAAGGGTCTATTGCAAGCTACTTCCGTGGTCTTACCTCTGCATCCAGCTGTCATAAAAGGTTTACCGCTATAAAAAAGCTCTTCAAAAAGCTCTTTCTTTATACCAAAGTTTACCACCTGTCCTTTTTCATTAAACTTCATGTCTTCATATCTACCGTATTCATTATCTATGATATATCTTGCCATTTGCACTCTTCTATATTGAGGGGCTGGGTATGGTTTTTCATTTTCCATCAAAGAACCTTCCTCTGGCCAAAATGAGAATAGATGTGTTCTAGCG
>CAZTLC010000069.1:1628-6077 GCA_964614295.1 uncultured Aquificaceae bacterium
ACTTTCTTATATTAAAAGCAAAATACACTAATTAAGAAGGCCATCTAAGGATTCTTCTAAGCAAATTTTTGTATTGTATCTATACTCGTCTTTTTCATAAGGAAAATCTGTTCTAAAATGAGAGCCTCTGCTCTCTCTTCTTTTTAAAGCTCCTTGCAATGTGGCGTAGGCTGAAAGACTTACATCAAACACAATCTTATTTTTCTTACTAGGCTTTGCCAATACGCATAGTTTCATAATCTCCTTTATCTTTTTTATGGCACAGGATAAACCTTCTTCATCTCTTTCAAGGCCTGCATATTTCCACATGATATCTTTGATGTTTTCTAAGTATCCTTGACAATCTATGTCTTTTACAGCATTTCTTTGGTTTTTGGCTTTTGAAAGCTTAAAATTTCTTTTTGACAAAGCTATAGAATAAGCGGCCCTGTATCCAAACACAACTCCTTCTAAAAGCGAATTGGAAGCAAGTCTGTTTGCTCCATGAACCCTGGTACTTGCCACTTCTCCTATGGCATAAACTCCATCAACGGTAGTTTCTCCGTTTTCGTCAGTCCTTATTCCACCTATATAGTAATGAGCTGCTGGTGTTATAGGTACCAAATCTTTATAAGGATTTACGTTGTGTTCTATCAGAAAGCTGTAGATAGTAGGGAATCGCAATTTTATATCCACGTGTAAATTTCTCATATCAAGGTATACTTTGTTGCCAATGAGCATCTGTTTATATATGGCCCTTGCCACTACATCCCGTGGTTCTAATTCGTTTACAAAACGCTCACCTTTTTGATTTATGAGTATGGCGCCTTCTCCTCTCACAGCCTCTGAAATAAGGAGGTTTGTATTTTCAAATACAGTAGGATGGAATTGAATGAACTCTGGATTTTCTATTAAAAACCCCCTTCTCAATGCAACTCCTATCACATCCGCCCTTGTTTTAAGAGGGTTGGATGTGTGAGAGTACATAGATGCTGCACCACCAGTGGCTAAAACTAAAAATCTTGATTTCCAGAAAATCAGTTTATTTTCTTGCTCTATTATGCAACCTACCAAAGCGTTGTTGTGAGTTATTATCTCCAAAAGCTCCCCTTCTAATATGGTTATGTTTAGGTTTTTGGCTTTTTTTAAAAGAGCCTCGTATATCGCTTTGCCAGTATAATCTTTTACTTTCAATACCCTTTTGTATGAATGTCCTCCTTCAATAGTAGTATCAAAGCTTCCATCTTCTTTTTTGTCAAAATGAACACCGTAAAGCTCCAAATCCACTATACGATTTGGACCTTCTTGAGCAAGCACTTCTATATTTTTCACATCTCCTAGGTTTCTACCCGCTCTTAGCGTATCTAAAACGTGCCATGTGGTAGAATCTTCTTTAGATACCACCGCTGCTATGCCGCCTTGTGAGTAATAAGTGTTTCCTATACCCCTAGTTATGATTATTGGATTTAGCTTTAGATTTTTAAGAGTGATAGCGCAAAAAAGACCAGCAATACCGCTTCCTATAACCAAAATATCAGCTTCTTGATTTGGTATAAAATCTGTATCAAATTCAATATAGTACATATTTGCCCATTAGTTGTTCTAATAAGTTTGTAAGTTTTATAGGATCGTGTCTAACGAAGGATATATTTTCACTTATTAAATCTTCTGCATAAACATCTATATTTTCTTTAGAGATTTTTGCCACATCTGGTACAACTGGTTCTTGACCAGTGGCTATATATTTTTTCAATATATCGTTTGGTGGCATCTTTGTATTGACTATGGCTATATCTACATGCTCTATTCCTGTGAATTTTCTAAACATATTGATATGGTCATAGGCTGTGTAATCATCGGTTTCTCCTGGTTGGGTCATTACATTGCATATGAAGATTTTTTTAGAAGGTGAGTTTTTTACACTATCTTTGATTTCTTTTATAAGAAGATTTGGTATTATACTAGTGTATAAACTACCTGGACCAAAGATGATAATATCTGCACTTTCTATGGCAGCTATAGCTTCTATAGGTACAAAAGGATTTTCTGGTTCTATCCAAATATCTACAATATGAGCTTTTTTTTGCTTGCCATAGTTTGTAATCTCTTCTTCGCCTTGTATCACTGCGCCATTACTAAACTTAGCTATCAAATTCACACTATCAGTAGTGGATGGTATGATGCTACCTTTTGTATCTAATATTTTAGATGTGAGCTTTACAGCTTCTATAAAGCTACCAGTGATTTCTGTTAGAGCTGTAAGGAACAAGTTTCCAAAAGCGTGATTTTCTAAACCATCACCTTTTAATCTATGCTGGAAAAGCTTTTTCATCACCTCTTCGTTTTCTGAAAGAGCAACTATGCAATTTCTTATATCACCTGGTGCTGGTATATTGTATATTTTTCTTAGTTTTCCAGTGCTTCCTCCACTGTCTGCAACGGTGACGATAGCGTATAGATTGTTTACACTTTTGCCCACGAGTCTTTTAAGACCAGACAACAAGCTGGATAAGCCAGTACCTCCTCCTATAGCAACTATATTCATATCTTACTCCTTAAAGTTTTGTAAGCTTTTAGCATAAGGATAATAAGCTATACCTTTTTCTGTTATTATAGCACTTATATTTTGGCTAGGTGTGATATCAAAAGAGTAGTTTACGGCATCAGAACCATAAGGTGCTATAGGTAAGTTTTTACACGTTAAAACTTCCTCTTTTTTTCTTTGTTCTATAGGTATATCTTCAAAGGATTTTGCGTTAAAATCTATAGTGGAAGTAGGTGCTACCACATAAAAAGGTATGTTGTAAGTTTTGCATGCCAAGGATAGCATAAAAGTACCTATCTTATTGGCGGTGTCTCCGTTGGAGGCTATCCTATCAGCCCCTACAAAAACAGCTTTTACAATGCCTTTTGATATGATAAAAGGTGCTGATGAATCTACTATTATCTTATAAGGTATATTTGCTTTTAAAAGCTCAAAAGCTGTAAGCCTTGAACCCTGAAGGTATGGTCTTGTTTCATCCACTATTACATAATCTATCTTGCCTTGTTTATGAAGCTCTTTTATGACACCAAGAGCTGTACCAATACCGGCTGTGGCTAAGGCTCCAGTATTGCAATGCGTTAAGACGACGGATTTTCTATCAATCAAAGATGCCCCGTTTTTTGCCATTTCAAGGTTGGTTTTTATATCCTCCTCTTGTATCTTCTTTGCCTCTTCAAAAATATCTTTTTTTTCAAGGTAAGCTTTTTTTATCCTCTCTAAAGCCCATAATAGATTAACCGCAGTGGGTCTTGTATGATATAAAATATTATAAGAATCTTCTAAGCTAAGTCCATCTCTTATTCCCATTGCAAAACCGTAAGCTGCCACACATCCTATGGCTGGGGCTCCTCTTATGAGCATCTCTTTTATAGCGTAAGCTACATCGTTTATGTTTTTAGCTTCAAAATAAGCCTCTTCAAAAGGGAGCTTTCTTTGGTCTAATATAAAAAGAGTATCTTTTTCAAAGAAAAAACTTTTCAACTCTTCCATACTTTAGCCCCTTCATTATCCACTGATAGTATTTTACAAGAGTTTCCGATGTCTTTTGAATGCAAAAATTGAGAAATCCTTTTGCATATGAGACATTCGTTTTGCAATGCAAAAACTCCTATGGTGCTTCCAGAACCACTTATAAAAACAGCTAAAGCCCCACTTTCATAGGCTATACTTTCTATTTCATCATAATATGGTATTAGGCTTTTTCTATAGGGTTGATGAATTTTATCTTTTGTGGCTTCTTTTAAAAGCTCAAAACGTTTTAACATAAGAGAGCTAAGCAAAAGGTTTGACCTTTGTATATTGTAAACCGCATCTTTTATATCTATCTTAGAGGGAAGTATTTTCCTAGCTTCTTCTGTGGATATTTTAACATCTGGTATTATAGCAATTATTTTTAGCTCTTCTGGAAACTCTAATGTGTTAAAAATTGTGCGCTCATTATCTTTTAGGCATACGTTGAAACCTCCTACCAAAGCTGGCACAAGGTTGTCTGGATGTGGTTCAAATTCGTAAGCTATCTTAAAAATATCACTGTAAGAAAGCTCTTTTTTATACACCATGCTGAAGGTTTTTATAGCTCCTATTATAGCACTGCTACTACTTCCAAGTCCTCTTGAGAAGGGTATCTCAGATTTTATGCTTATATTCACTGGAACTTCTTTTTCGTTAAAAGCTTCTATACATCTTTTGTAAACCTTTAAAAAAAGGTTTTCTTCAGATTTTATATCTACATCCACAAAAGATATTGAAAATGTATTTGAGCTTTTTATATGAAAGATATTATAAAGGTTTACTGCTAATCCAAATGTATCAAACCCAGCTCCTAAATTGCTCATTGAAGCTGGCACTCTCAATGTAAATTCCATTTTACAATATTAACATACAAACTATTCATTTTCAATAGAAAACCATTCATTAATATTAGT
>CAZTLC010000070.1:0-5983 GCA_964614295.1 uncultured Aquificaceae bacterium
ACTCTTGAGTTTTCAAAGCCCTTTTTCTTGCCTAAAAGCCTTGCTGGAAGTACTTTGGTATCGTTGAATACGAGAGTATCGCCCTCTTCTAAAAACTCATCTATATGCCAAAATGTAGAGTGTTTTATACTTTTAGTATTTCTATCAAGCACCATCAGCTTAGCATCGTGTCTTGGATTAACAGGGTATTTTGCTATAAGATGAGGGGGTAGTTCAAAATCAAACAAGGATATATCCATTTTTTATCTCCAACAAATCTGTGTATTCATCAATTTTTGTAATATTCCCAGCATATACTTTTGAAAAATCCCCTTTAAAATGAAGGCTTTTGCCATATCCTATAAACTTGTATCCTCTAAAGATAAGCATCTTATCCCAGATATTTGATTCTAAAAATTTAGATATGGTATAAGCTCCTCCTTCCACAAATATATGCATTATATTTGTCTCGTATAGGGCTTTTAATATAAAATCTATATCTAAAGATTCTAATTCTAAAAGCTTGATACCTAAATCTTTAAATATTTTTTTCTTATCATTGTTTTGAGTGTTTGTAATGATAATTACTTTTTCATAACCTTTTTTAAAGATATTTGAATCAAGCGGTGTATCTAAGTTTGGGTCTATTATGATGGTGTAAGGTTGATATGTGTTGCCTTGAAGTCTAACGCTTAGTTCTGGATTATCCTTTAATACAGTATTTATACCTACTACTATTGCGCTAGAGTATTTCCTATAAACGTGGGCTATTTCGCGGGCTTTTTCTGATGTAATCCATTTGCTTGTGCCATCTTCTTTTGCCAAATACCCATCTATAGACATAGCACATTTTAATGTTATAAAAGGTCTTTTCTTTACTATATATACAAAAAAATCTTCATTTAGCTTATGGCATTCTTCTTTTAAAACATCTGTTTTTACTTCAATGCCTGCTGATTTTAACCATTCTATACCTTTACCTGAAACCTTTGGATTTGGGTCTATAGAACCTATTACCACCCTTTTTATACCGCTTGATATGATAGCAGGGCAACAAGGAGGGGTTTTACCATGAAAAGAACATGGTTCTAATGTTACATACATGGTGGCGTCTTTTACGCTTTCTTTGGCGTTTTTTAGTGCTACAATCTCAGCATGGTCTGTGCCAGCTTTTTGATGTGCTCCTATTGATATTATCTTATCTTCTTTTACTATGATGGCACCGACAGCTGGATTTGGGTGTGTTTGTCCTTTGTATTTATAAGCTTCTTCTAAGGCTAGTTTCATGTAATATTCATCTTTTGTCATAGTTTAACAAATCAGATATTATATTATCCTTTATCCTACCCATAGCATCTTCAAAAGCTTGTCTTTTTGGTAAATCACCTTCTCCACCTGTGGGTAGAGTATAGTAAGAGTTTTGGGAGTAAGTATATTTCTTTTTTCCTATATCAAGTTCTATGCTAAAGTTTAAAAGATAGTTGTTGGCTCTTTGGTATATGGAGTATCCTATAGGCATTGCGGAGAAATTTGTAATTTTTAAAACTACATTTTTTGAGCTTTTAGCATCACAATCCAATGTTTGATGAGCTTCTATGAAAGCGTCTTCTACAGCTTTTATCGTATAATCCTTTATATAAGGGTCATCTATGAATGAGCCATCCTTTTCTTTTATGCAAAAACTTTGTCCATAAGAGCTTATAAAGCCAAGCACAAGTAAGGATAACAATACTTTTTTCATTATCATAATATATTAACATTAAACTTTGGTTTATGCTATAATATAAATAACCTTGCAACGGGACAGGGTGAACCCCGCCAGGTCCGGAAGGAAGCAACGGTAAGCCTGCCGTCTCGGGTGCAAGGTTTTATATTTATGAAGGTAATTACCCTTGTAAGTTCTGGTTTTGATAGTATATCACTTTTAAGCTATTACATAAAAAGAGCTTATGAAATATATCCTCTTTATATAAAGAGTGGTTTTAAGTGGGAATCTGATGAGATTTCCCATCTTCAAGATATACTATCTTATATAAGAAACCATTATGATGCTATCCATCCTCTTAAGATAATTACTGTATCAAACGATTTTTCTGAAGATTTTAATAAAAGAGATTTCATAAAGGATGAAGACGTAGAGATACCTTTTAGAAACCTAGATTTGTTGATGAGCGCTTTAAAGTATGCTTATTCTGTAGGTGCTAACAATATAGCCATAGGTATAATGGGGCTTGTGGCTTTTAAAGACAATACAGAAACTTTCATAAAAGCCATAAACAATCTATTTTCAATGTATGGGGATTACCATGTGGAAACACCTTTCCTTGGTATGAGCAAAAGGGAAGTTTTTGATAGGTATTTTATGAAGGAACTTTTTGATAAAGCGTTTTGTTGTATGAATCCTATAGATGGAAAAGAGTGCGGTATTTGTTCAAAATGTAGAGAGAAAGAACTTCTTAAAGATATTTAAAGGCTTTTATTGTAAAAAAGGTTAAAATGATTTATAATAAAATCATGAAGAAAAAAGTACTTATAATGCCAAAAGAAGGTATATTAGACCCCCAAGGAAGAGCCCTAAAAGATGTGCTAAACGAAGCTGGTTTTGATATAAAAGATGTGAGGATAGGAAAGGTAGTACAGATAGAGGCTGATTCTTTAGAAAATCTTGAAAAAATGATAAAGGACTATATAATAAACCCTCTTACAGAGGATTACGAGGTGTTATGAAAATAGGTGTTTGCGTGTTTCCAGGCTCCAACTGTGATTATGATACTTACTATGTAGTAAAAGATATATTACAAGAAGATGCTGAACTATTAGATTATACTACTAAAGACCTTGATAAGTTTGATGCCGTTATAGTTCCCGGTGGATTTTCTTTTGGAGATTATTTAAGACCAGGGGCTTTGGCTTCTAAAACACCGTTGGCGGAGGCTTTGGTAAATTTTGCATCAAGAGGCAAATATGTGCTTGGCATATGTAACGGTTTTCAGATTTTAACAGAATTAAAACTCTTACCAGGTGCTCTTCTTTCAAATGAAAGCGATAAATTTATATGTAAAAGGGTAAATATAGTTGTGGAAAATGTTTATACTGCTTTTACAAGAAAGATAGAAGATAAAGAAATTATCACACTTCCCATAGCTCATCACGATGGTAGATTTTATGCCCCGGATGAGGTTATTGAAGAGATAGAAGCTAACAATCAAGTAGTTTTTAGGTATTACGGAGAAAATCCAAATGGTTCTATAAACGCCATTGCAGGTATATCAAACAAATCTGGTAATGTGGTGGGTATGATGCCACATCCAGAACGCATCTCTGAAGATATTTTAGGTGGTTTAGATGGTTTGAAAATTTGGCATTCTCTTATAGCTTAAGCTTAAGGAGGCTTTATGGACCAAGAGCTTCAAAATGTTCAAGGTATTGAGAAATTGAATTTGATGCCATTGAGGGATATAGTAGTATTTCCTGGAATGGTTATTCCTCTTTTTGTAGGAAGGTCATTTTCTGTTAGAGCTATAGAAGATGCTTTCAAACATAATAAGTTTATGTTTTTTGTGCTTCAAAAAAACAGAGACCAAGAAGAACCTAATTCTTTGGAGGACCTTTATAGGGTAGGTACCATAGTAAAGATATTAAGAGCAGTGCCCCTTGAAGATGGCAGGCTTAAAATATTAGTTCAAGGTCTTGAGAAGGGAGAATTGAAAGGGCTTGACAAGATAAATAATATGTACGTTGCTGATGTGCTTCCAATAAAAGAAAAAACGATAAAGATAGACGATTTATCACCAAAGGAAAAAGCATATGTAAACTCTATAAAAGACTTGATAGAGAAAGCTGTCAACCTAGGCAAGCAGATAATACCAGACTTTATAGGTATTATAAGGGAGACGGAAGAGCTTGATAAATTCTTAGACCTTGTGGCATCTATATTAGATTTGAAAGCTCAAGATGCACAAGGAATATTAGAGATTACTGATTTGAAGAAAAAGTTAGCAAAAGTTCATGACATGCTTTTATCTGAAGTTGGAATATTGGAACTTCAAAATCGTATAAAAAGTAGTGCCAGAGAAAAAATGGAAAAAGAACAAAAAGAATATTACCTAAGGCAGCAGATGAAGGCTATACAAGAAGAACTTGGGGAAAGTGATGAAAGACAAGCTGAAATAAAAGAATATTTGGAAAAATTGAAAAAGTTAAAAGCCCCAAAGTCTGTGAAGACCGATGTAGAAAAGCAGATAAATAGATTATCAAAGATGTATCCAGAATCCGCCGAAAGCACCGTTATAAGGACTTGGTTGGATTGGATATTTGAATTACCATGGGACAAGAAAACAAAGGATACCTTTGATATAGAAAAAGCTCAAAAACTTTTAGACAAAGACCATTATGATTTGGAAAAGATAAAAGAACGCATCATAGAGTATCTTTCTGTTAGAAAGCTTACAAAAGGAAAAGGTTCTAAGGCTACTATACTTTGTTTTATTGGACCCCCAGGTGTAGGTAAGACGTCCTTAGGACAGTCTATAGCAAAAGCTACTGGTAGAAAGTTTGTAAGGATAGCCTTGGGCGGCATAAGAGATGAGGCTGAGATAAGGGGACATAGGAGAACCTATGTGGGGGCGATGCCAGGCCGTATAATACAAGCTATAAAACAAGCAGGAGTTAAAAACCCACTTATAATGTTAGATGAGATTGATAAATTGTCTGTTTCTTTCCAAGGAGATCCAGCTGCAGCACTTTTAGAAGTCTTAGACCCAGAACAAAATAAAAATTTCACAGACCTTTACATAGGTCATCCTTTTGACCTTTCGGAGGTGCTTTTTGTAGCCACTGGTAATAGGATAGACACCATACCTCAACCTCTTTTAGATAGGATGGAAATTTTATACCTTTCTGGATACTCTGAAGAGGAAAAGCTTCATATAGCTAAAAACCATTTATTGCCAAATATTATAAAAGACCACGGTTTTAAAGAATCTGAAATAAAGATAGAGGATGATGCTATATTGGAGGTGATAAGAAGCTATACAAGAGAAGCTGGTGTTAGAAACTTAAAACAAAAATTGTCTTCTATATTAAGAAAATTAGCTGTTAAGAAGTTAAAAGCTCAAAAACCTCCTTTTATAGTAGATAAGGCTGCTGTGAAAGAGCTTCTTGGCGTACCTCGTATCATAAGGGAAAAAGAAGAGCTTGAACAAGCTATAGGTCTTGTAACAGGTCTTGCTTGGACAGAGGTTGGTGGCGAGATAATGTATATAGAAGTCACAAAACTAAAGGGCAAAGGTGCTCTTATACTTACAGGTTCTTTAGGGGATGTGATGAAGGAATCAGCTCAAGCTGCTCTTTCTTATATAAAATCAAAAGCTGAACAATACAACATAGATAGCTCTTTATTTTCAAAATACGATGTGCACATACATGTACCTGAGGGTGCTGTGCCAAAAGATGGTCCATCTGCAGGTATAGCAATAGCTACAGGGATACTTTCAGTATTCACTGAAAAACCAGTAAGGCTTGATGTGGCAATGACTGGCGAAGTAACGTTAAGAGGAAGAGTCTTACCAATAGGTGGAGTAAAAGAGAAAATCCTTGCTGCCAAAAGAGCTGGTATATACGAAGTTATACTTCCCTCTAAAAACAAGGTTGAGGTAATGGAAGATTTACCAGATTACGTAAAGGACAAAATGCAATTTCATTTTGTAGACCACTTAGATGAAGTTTTTAATATCGTATTTAAAGACCATTCCAAGACTAAACCAAAAAAAGCCTCTAAATCAAGAAAACGTGTTGAGGGAAGAGTTTGATACTCAGCGATAAGACCATACTTAACTACATAAAAACCGGGCAGATTTTGATAGAGCCTTTTGATGAGTCTTCTTTACAATGTTCTTCTTTGGATTTGAGGCTTGATAATTCAATAGCTCTTTATGATGGTTTAGATATCATAGATATTAAAAGCCCTATACAATCAAAAACTATAACTTTTAAAGAATATTTT
>CAZTLC010000071.1:0-5839 GCA_964614295.1 uncultured Aquificaceae bacterium
CAAGGCTTTTATAGTTTCTTTTGCTCCTTGTGTAGTGTAAGCACTCACCATTATAACTTGTGTTGATATGTTTTCTTTTTTAATCTGTTCCAATGTTTCTAAGCCGTTCATCTTTGGCATTTCTACATCTAACGTCACAAGGTCTATATCATGCTTTTTTAACGTATCTAAAGCTTCTAAACCGTTGTTAGCTTCATAGATATTTTCTACAAAACCAGATGATTCCAATATTTTTCTTATCGCTGCCCTTATAAAAAATGAGTCATCTACTATAAGCACGTTAGCCATAATCTATCACCTCATAAGATATGCAAGATATGCTAAACCAGTGATTATCCTATAATATCCAAATATTTTTAGGTTGTTAAAGGATATAAAGTTTAAAAATGTTTTTACAGAAAGTATGGCAAAGATAAGCGCCGTTATAAAGCTTATACCCATCGGCAATATATCTTGATGATGTATCTCGCTGTGGTCTTTTAAAAGAGAATAAAAACCAGCACTCAATATAGTAGGTATTGCTATCAAAAAAGAAAAATCAGCGGCAGTTTTTCTTTCAAAGCCAAGAAGCATAGCACCTATTATAGTAGCACCAGAACGAGATACACCAGGTATCAAAGCAAGGGACTGGATAAAACCCACCAATATGGCATCTTTTACGGTTATATCTTTTAAATTTGTAATTTTGGGCTTTTTTGAGAAAGATTCTACTATAACTATGATAATCCCACCAAGGAATACCATGCTGGAGGTAATAAAGGGGTTTCCAAGAAGATAGTGTTTTATAGGCTTGTAAAATAAAAAACCTATAGCTCCCGTTGGTACAAAACCAGCTATTATTTTAAGCCATATTTCCTTATCCACAACAAGCCTTTTTGAATACAGTATCATCACCGCTATTACAGCACCTATCTGCATAAATATCTCATATATTTTAAAAGTAGGGTTTTCTGTATTTATACCAAGAAGCTTTCCCACAAGCGTTAGATGGCCTGCAGCCGATACAGGTAAGAATTCCAAAGCCCCTTCTACTATACCAAGGATTATAGCGTGTATTAGACTCAAGGTTTTTCTCCTTTCTTGTTTGGAATAAAAATAGACTGCACTCTTTTTCCAGTAACTATAGCCTTATCAAGTTTTTTATAATAAACCACCTTGTTACCTTGTACCGTGTTGCCTTTGTTTTGTAAATAAGCATGGCCAGTTACTATGATAACATCTTGCGGCACATCGTATTCAATGACATCCCCTTTTATAAGCTTATTTGGTTCCGTATAAACTGGGTTACCAGTGGCTATCACCTTCTCAATCTTTTTATTCTTATCAAGTATTATCGTAAGCTTTTGACAAGTTAGTTTACCATCTTTTCTTGTGGCTACTACATTACCAGTATAAGTTACCACATTGTTGTTGTACTCCATCTTGTTTGCTTCTATATATATTGGTTTGTTTGAGCTGTTGTTATTGTTTTCTTTACTAAAAGCCGAAAACGATAACATCAAAACAAAAACAATAAAAATGAACTTTTTATTTTTCATAGCTTTTAATATTATAAACTATGATATGTAAAGATGGTTTCAAATTTATATCAAAAGCCCTACCATAAGAAACAAAGTTAGAAGTGGATATTATAATATCGTTGTTAGCCCAAAAGTGTGAGTTTTTTAAGTCTATATTTGTATACTGAGTATATATCTTGTCTTCATGGCCATTCTTATCTTTTTTAGAAAAAATAACATCCTTTTTCAGATAACCTATACCCGAATCTTTGTTTAAAACACCTTCTTTTGCAGATATCTTGTAAGGTGGGTTTATAGCTGTTATATTTTTAAGTGTTAGATTTTGATTATTCATAAAGAGCACATTTCCAGTTATATCCCATCCGCTTTTTCTATCTGTGTATATCTTGATGTTTATCTGTTTTAATATTTGAGGGGAACTGGTTTGATTTTGATGTGTGTGTTCTTTTTCATATATAAAAAAAGCACCTATACTTAAAAATAGTATAACTATTAAACTTATTATTAACTGCACAAATTAATTATACCAGAGGTTATTCGGTAAATATTTGACCTTCTATGGGTTGAACATCTATGCCCTTTTCTTGCATGTATTTCATAGCCCGTTCTATCTCTTCTATATCTCCATCTATCTCTATATTTAATATGGCACTATCTTGGGTTACCTTAGCCATCTTTATGTTTACTACGATGTTAAAATGTTTACAGATATTGCATATTATAGGTTCTTTAGCCACGCTTTCGGGGTATATGAGCCTTAACCTTACAAAATTCATATAAGTATTATAACATGAAAGTATTATTTTAATTTATAATAAATGCTATGATTACAAAATTTTTATTAAAACTTGCCCTTATAGGTGGAGACCCTGTACTTTATCTTCTCATACTTATGAGTATCTTCTCTGTGGCAGTTATGGTGGAGAGGTTTTTAACCTACAGGTATATAAGTAAAAAGCTTGAGCTTTTTAAGGAGCTAGAGCTAAGAATTGCCCTTGATAAAAGGCTCGGGGTATTGGCAACATTTGGCAACAACGCCCCATTTATAGGGCTTTTTGGAACAGTGCTAGGTGTTATAAAAGCTTTTAATGACCTTGGCAACTCTTCAGAATTTGGTGTCAAGGTGGTGATGGAAGGCATATCTCAAGCATTAGTATCAACGGCCATGGGACTTTTTGTGGCTATTCCTTCTGTTATCGCTTATAACTATTTTGTAAGAAAGATGAAATATTTACTTTTATTACACGAAAGCAAAGGAAAAACCCATGAGAGAATTTGACCAAGACAAAGAGATATCAGAAATAAATATGACTCCTTTCGTGGATATAGTCCTTGTTATACTTATAATATTTATGGCTACTGCCACTTTTATGGTAGAGGGTAAGATTCCAGTAAACTTACCAAAAGCCAAAACCTCTGAAAGAACTACAGTATCAACAAAACCAGTAATAGTTGCCATAAAAAAAGACGGTACCATCCTTATAAACAATCAAGTGGTAAATACTAATTTGGAGAGTGCCTTATCAAAAGTAGCCAACAAAGAATCCACTATAGTTTTACAAGCTTCTAAAGATACACCTTTCCAAAATGTGGTAAGCGTCATAGATGCTTGTAGAGAGCTGGGTATAGATAAGTACATGATAGAAACTAAAAAAGAAGAATGACCCCACATCTTAAAAATCGTCAAAGAGAATACTTTATATTAGGTGTTTTGTTATCTTTGTTACTTCATCTTTGGCTTTTAATAGCTTTTATACACTTAAAAACTAAAAAACCTCATAAAAATAAACCAATAGAAATAACACTGGTACAAAAAGGTATCCCAAATAGGGCTGTGATACCACCAGCTATACCATTACCCCCAAGGCCATTGCAAAAACCTTTAAAACAAACACCTTCAAAACCCCATATATCAAAGCCTCATAGAAAAATAACCAAAGCAAAGCCAAAAACACCAAGATATGAGACTCTTCCATCTCACATTTTAAATTCTTTGCCTAAAAGCACCTATAAACCTCCAAAAAAGACAATATCTTCCAGCGCAAATGTTGAAGAAACACCTTCAAAACCTTCTACATCGATTCCTTCTAAGCCAATTACCAAAGAAGGAGAAAAACATTACAATGCCAAGGCAAATCTTAATCTCAATATAAAACAGTTTGTAAAAA
Source organism: uncultured Aquificaceae bacterium (assembly GCA_964614295.1). Lineage (GTDB taxonomy): Bacteria > Aquificota > Aquificia > Aquificales > Aquificaceae > Hydrogenobaculum. The sequence continues at coordinate 3,689 of CAZTLC010000071.1, forward strand.
AAGAAGAAACTGTCTATCAGTATCTTAGCTGGCTCATAAGATATCTAAATAAACAAGCAAGAGAAAGAGATTTATACCCAAAGGAAGCAAAAAAACTTGGCATAAAAGGAGAAGTGGTGGTAAGAGTCACTATAAACAAAAATGGTACTATAGATAGGTCATCTTTGAAAGTGATACAATCAAGTGGTTATAAGATATTGGATGAGAGCGCACCAAGAATTATATTAGAACTATCACCTTTTAAAAAGCCACCAAAACGTATAACTATAAACCTTCCAGTGTATTTTCTAATCAATGGATACTATTAACTATTTATACTTATTTTAGGATATAGAATTTCAACCTTTTTCACCCATCTAAGATTACCTTTTATGGATGTATCTATGACATTTTTTACAGACATATCAACCACTGGACAATCTGAGCACCCTCCTTCAAATTGAAGGTAAACGATATTGTCTTTTACATCCACCAGCTTTAAATTTCCATGATGGGAATCAAGAGCTGGCCTTATCATCCTCAAAATCCTTTCCACTTCTTGTAGCTTGTCTTCCATAAGCATACTCCTCAAGAAGCTAAAGAAACTATTTTATTCCAGACATCGTACTTTTCTTCTTCTAACACCCTTGATATTCTAAATAAACCGTTAACAGAAAGCTTATCACTAAGCACATCTAAAACATCTTCTTCTACGAGCCTTTTTAAACCATAATCCATCAAAAGATTTCTACTTTCTGGTACTATTTCAAAAAGTTCTGACAAAACCATGTCCATACTTAGCCTTACACCTTGCATGCTTACCTCCTAATCTTTAAGCTTTTTAACAAAAGCATGAAACTCACCATCTTCTTCATAAATTCCTAAAAATTCCTGACCAGTAGCCTTACACCAAGCTGGTACATCTTCTACTACACCTGGGTCATCCGCTATCAACTCTATAATCTGACCTATTTTCATATTTTTCATTTGATTGCTAAGCTCAGATATGGGTATAGGACAGTAAGTACCACATACATTGTGCTCTATATCTGCCTTAATATCATCTAACATAGCTCTCTACTCCTATCATGAAAGATTTTATTATATAATCCTCTAAAGGGTCTGCAATCTCATTTATCATATTGCCGTTGATGTAAATATTTACTGATATTTTTTTGTTACCAGAATATCTTGCCAATATGCCACCTATATAGGATAAGTCTTGATAGCTTACATCCTTTAGAATAGCCAAAGCTTTACTTTCCACATAAGCATAATCAAATCTATTTTTAAAACCACTTAAAAACTTTGTTTCACCTTCATTTCTTGAGACTATCATCTTTGTACCATACGGTAATCTTAGATGCCTTCCTACCGTCATTAAACTTAAATCGTCCCAACTTAGAGTTTTTTTAAAACTAATCTCTTCTTTGAATTTTACGGCAAAATGCTCATCAGTAAGATAACAACATCCACCAGAAGGTTGTTCATAGTCTATGTTGTAGGTTTTTGCCAAATTTATCTGTTTAGTTCTAGATCTTCCAGATATGTCCCACATTAGTTCCCTTTTTATAATGCCTTGTTCTTCTGGTATGGTTGTAGGAAGTAGCTTTGCAGAGAGCGGTCTTACTATTAAACCTTTTAAATCAGTTTCTTTTTCTATTATCTTCAATTTATCTTTTGTTTGAGACATAGGTCTTTGACCTAACACCTCTCCTGTAGCTATAAAATCGTATCCTTCTTTTTCCATTATTTCTTTTAATTTTAAAAGCATAAAAATTCTGCAATCTAAGCATGGATTGATATTTTTGCCATAGCCAAACTTTGGATTTAATATTACATTTATATATTCGTTTGATATATCTATAATCTCTATGGGAAGCTCAAGTTGAGCTGCAGCTTTTAAAGCTGGGTTCTGAGGTATCTTGCCGTCTTTGCTTGGTATACCAAGCCTTCTTTTATGCTCTGTTATACAAAAACCAGTGTAAAAATGTACAAGCTTTACTTCTACGCCTTGAATCTTACTTATATTTAAAGCGGCGAGTTGGCTATCCAACCCACCAGAGAACAATATCAAAGCTTTTGACATATTATGTAGCTAAAAACCCAAACTCTTGGCTTTCTTCTTCTTCAGATTCTTCAAAGCAAGTTGGTATGGCGCTTGCTTCTTCT
>CAZTLC010000072.1:0-5736 GCA_964614295.1 uncultured Aquificaceae bacterium
AAAAGGGGCTTATCGCCCCTTAAAATTTAATTTCTTCTGTTGCCAGAAAACTCTAAAAATAAAAATAGGATGTTTACAAACAAGTTTAGAACGTCAAGGTAAAGAGCTAAAGCTAAGGCTACTGCTGGGGCATCTGGGTCCATGCTTAAAATACGGGCGGTGTCATAGCTTACATACAAGCTAAAAAGTACTGTGGCTACGATTGATATTACAAGGGCTGCAACGCCTGAGTGGAAAAATAGATTTAAAAGGCTTGCCACTACTATCGCTATAAGTCCTGCAAATAAGAACCCACCCATTCCGAGGACATTGACCCTAAAGACTATAGGCACCAAACTCATACCTACAAAGGTTGCAGCTGTGGTGACAAGGGCATAAACTATAGCTATAGGGTTTACCGCCAAAGCAAAAGCAAGTATAGGCGCCAATGTAAAACCTGTTATAAAGGTAAATACGTTAAGGAGGATGAAACCGGGAAGAGCCATATCTTTGTTTTGGCCTACCATTGATGTGGCAAACACTAACACAAGTTCAAGTATTGCAAATAACCAAAAATGGCTTGCCACCATCGTCACATGAGAAAGCCCTACCACAGCTCCCACTACGGCTGAGGCTATAGAAAACGCCAACAGCCCATAAACCTTACTAAGAAGACCATAATCCCTCGTTGTTACACTATTAAACCTTTCCATATTAATAAATATACAAAAATATATAAACATTTATATGATGATTGTCAATATTATAAAAGCCAAAATACAGAAGTTTTTGCTTATAATGTTAGATTATGAGATTAAAAGAAGGGGCTGTAGAGTTTTTCTTGCCAGAGCTACCAGATTTAATATCAAAGGATATGGAAGTATTTTACAACCCTTTTATGGCTATCAATAGAGATTTTACAGTGCTTATGATAAAAGCTTATTCTATACTAAAAGCTAAAAAACTTGTGATAGGAGATCCAATGTGTGCTTCTGGGGTAAGAGTTTTGAGGCTTTTAAAAGAAACTGACGCTGTGGAAAAGATATTTTTAAACGATATAAAAAAAGAGGCTATAGAACTCTCTAAAAAAAATCTTGAAGGATATGAGAATATAGAGTATTCCAACAAGGATGCAAAACTATTTTTACTAGAGAACAAAGGCTTTGACTATATAGATATAGACCCTTATGGAAGTCCCATCAGTTTTTTAGAAAGCGCTATTCACTCTTTAAAAACCGGCGGGCTTCTGGGGATTACTGCCACTGATACCGCATCGCTGTCTGGGGCTTATCCTTTTAAAGCTTTTAGAAGATACAACGCCAAACCACTTGATAGCGAGTTTTATCATGAAAATGCCTTGAGGATACTCATAAAAGCTGTGATAGAGGCTTCTTTTAGGCTTGATGTGGTTTTAAAACCTGTTTTTGCTTTTAGTTATAGGCACTTTTTGAGGGCTTTTTTCATCAAACTAAAAGGTGTATCAAAAGCTATAGACATATCTACAAACATAGGTTACATAGGCTACTGCCATAGTTGTAAGTTTAGAAGCTCTTACGTTTGTATTCTTGATTTACCTAAATTTTGTCCTTTGTGCGGAGATTTCTTTGACTATGGAGGCCCTTTGTATATAGGTTCAATATACGATGAAGGGTTTTTGGATATTATGAAAAATCAAGACTTTACCCATTTTCAAAAGGACACTGTCAGGCTTTTTAATCTTATACTAAAAGAGGCTACGGTAAAAATCCCTTGGTTTTATAAAGCAAGCGTTTTTGGAAAAGGGACGATGCCGAAGCTAAAACAGATATTCAAAGATTTAGAGGCGGTTCCTACCCATTTTAGCCACGAGGGTTTTAAGACAAATATAGATTTTAAATATATAAAGGAGTATTTTGATAGATGGGCGTGATGGTTTTTTGTTATCATAAGATATTTCCTAAAAAATCTTACGATGTAAGTTTGTCTTTGTTTCAAAAGCATATAAAGATTTTGGATAGCTTCTATGAGGTGCTTGGTTTAGAGGAGCTAAAAGCTTATATAGAAGGTCTTTATAAGCCCAAAAAACCAGGGGTTGTTATTACCTTTGACGATGGATATGTGGACAACTACATCTACGCCTATCCTATCTTAAAAAGATATAAAAAAAGAGCTATCATATTTCCAATATATTCTAGGCTTTTAAAAGAGAGCATAAAAAGACCTACGCTATTTGATTATTGGGAAGGGAAAGTATCTTTTGATGAGCTTCAAAAACCTTTGGGGGCTGGTGAATCCAACAAAGAATTTTTTGAAAAAGGGATATCTTACGATTTTTTGAGTTTTGAGGAGCTTCGCTCAATGCTTGATGTTTTTGATATTGGCTCTCATGGGCTCACTCACTCAAAAACCTTTATCCCATCAAAGCCAATAGCCATTTACAACGGTAAAAACTATCACTATTCTCTTTCTTCTATCTACAAACCTTTAAAGGAGGGACTTCCCATATATCCTTCCAAAAGTGATTTATCCCATCCAAAGGCTTTTATGCCACAAAGTGTTTATGAGCTTTTAGAAGAAAATAAACATGAAAATCTACTTGAGGTTTATGCTAAAAGCCTAAAACTTGAATTTGAAACAGAAGAAGACTATAGAAAGAGGGTAAGGACTGAGCTCACACTTTCAAAGGAGGGTTTAGAAAAAGCTCTTGGAATAAAGGTTATATCTTTTGCCTACCCTTTTGGAGATATGTCTGATGTTTTGAAAGAAGAGGCTTCAAAGCTCTTTTTTATGGCTTTTAGTACCAAGAAAAAACCAGTGTTGCCTTTCCAAGACAGATACGATATAGGACGTGTGATAGCGGTAAAAGATATCTTTACTTTTTTGAAAAACATAATTTACTATCCTACAAGGATATACAATTATCTTAACAAGCAAACGTGATATAATCAAAAAGATGAAAGTTGGATTTGTAAGTATCGTTGGAAAACCAAACGCTGGAAAGTCTTCTTTGCTAAACGCTATACTTGGCAAAAAAGTGTCTATAGTCTCTAACGTAGCAGGCACCACCAGAATAAGGGTAATGGGTGTAAAAAACCTAGAGGATGCCCAGATTATCTTTGTGGATACCCCCGGTTTTATGAAAAAACCCAAAGATATTATGGAAGAATACATGGTAAAAGCTGCCAAAGAATCTTTGGAAGATGTGGATGTGCTTCTTTTTGTAATAGATGCTAAAACAGGTATCCAAGAAGAGGATTTAAATCTTTTTAAAATCCTAAAACGAGATTACAAAGACAAGAAGATAATAGGTGTTTTAAACAAGATAGATACCATCTCAAAAGAAGAGGTGTTGGAGCTTATAGAAGAGATATCAAAAACTTTTGGTTTAGAAGAGATTGTCCCGGTTAGTGCCAATAAGGGTACAAATATAGATGAGCTTTTAAAGACGATAGTAAGATATCTACCAGAGCAAGAGTTTAAGATGTTTGAGTCAGAAGAGGATGCTGGCTTACCTTTGAGACTTCATGTATCTGAGATAATAAGGGAAAAGGTGCTTCAAAGAACCTATCAAGAGGTACCCCATTCGGTGATGGTGATAACGGACTCTATAGAACCTGCCAAAGGCAATAAAGATATGATAGTGATAAAAGCAAGGATTTTGGTGGATAGAGAAAACCTAAAACCTATCATCATAGGAAAAAATGGTCAAAATCTTAAAAAGATAGGCACAGAAGCAAGGAGAGAGCTTGAGCTCATACTTGGTAAAAGGGTGTTTTTAGAGCTTTTAGTGGAAGCTACAAACTGGAGAACAAAACCAGAATATGTAAAGTATATGGGATACATGGGATAATTAGGAAAGATGCTTTCTGGCGTAAAAGACCCTTTCTATTGTGGTATAAAAAGCCCCAATACTCAATATTAGAAGTCCAAGCTTATAAAAACCAAAGAATATAGATAATACTATAATTCCAAAGCGCTCTGTCCTTTCAAAAACCCCTACTGGAATATCAACTCCAAGGCTATGAGAACGGGCTTTGGTATAACTTACCATAAAACTAAATATCAATGCCAAAAGCCCCAAAAATACACCTTCTAGGTCTTGGGCTTTTGAGAAAAAAAGTATCATAGCCCCTATTGGCATTGCATCTGATATCCTATCAAGGCTAGAGTCCAAAAAAGCTCCAAAGGAAGAGCTTCTGTTGGTGAGTCTTGCCAAGGCCCCGTCCAACGCATCAAACACCCCACCTATAAGAAGTAATATAGCCCCTATGTGGTTGTAGTTTTTATACACAAAGAAAGAACCTATAAATATTATTGCAACCCCGGATAAGGATAGTATGTTTGGATGGATATTTTTTTCTTTTAAAAAAATGAGTAAGGGCATTGTAGTCTTTTCAAAGGCTGGTTTTAGGCTTTTGATAAAAGAGCTCATCCAAAGACTCTTTTAAAGATAAAATCTCTATGTTTTATAAACTCATAGGGGTTCATAAGCTTATCAAGTTCTTCTTTGGTGAGGTATTTTGATGTTTCTTTATCTTCTAAAAGAGCATCTTTAAACATGATACCTTCGTCCCAGCTTCTCATGGCACATCTTTTTACCATCTCATAAGCGCTGTCTCTATCAACGCCCTTTTGCATAAGATAAACAAGTATCTTTGAAGAGAAGTAAAGGCCTTTGGAAATGTCCATGTTTTTAAGCATTTTATCGGTATTTACCTTTAGACCTTTTAGGATGTATTCAAAAAGCCCAAGTATATAATCAAGGCCTATGAAAGCATCTGGGATTATTATGCGCTCTGCCGAGGAGTGAGATATGTCCCTTTCATGCCAAAGGGCTATGTTTTCAAAGGATGCTAGCATATTTGAACGTATCACCCTTGCAAGACCGCATATTCTTTCGGCGTGTATGGGATTTTTCTTATGAGGCATAGCAGAAGAACCTCTTTGGGACTCTGAAAAGGGCTCTTCCATCTCTAGGACTTCAGTTTTTTGGTAGTGTCTTATCTCCGTGGCGAATTTTTCCAAAGAAGAGGCTATCAAAGAAAGCACACTCATAAGATAAGCATGTCTATCTCTATGCACTATTTGAGTGGAGGCTGGTTCTGATTCAAGGCCAAGCTTTTGAAGGGCTATCTTCTCCACCTCCGGGTCTATATTTGAAAAAGTCCCCACGGCTCCTGATATCTTTCCCTTTAAAACGTCTTTTTTTGCTATCTCAAGGCGTTCCCTTTGTCTTTTTAACTCATCGTACCAAGCGGTAAATTTAAGTCCAACGCTTATAGGTTCTGCATGTACACCATGAGTCCTTCCCATCATTATATTATCTTTGTATTTGAAGGCTTTTTCTTTTAAAAGCTCCAAAACTATATCAATATCAATTAATACGAGATTTATGGCATCTTTTAGTATAAGGCTAAGAGCTGTATCTAATATATCTGAAGAGGTGAGTCCCATGTGGAAGTACTTAGAATACTCTCCAAGCTGTTCTCCAATAGCACTTACAAAGGCAAGCACATCATGTTTGTAAACTCTTTCATATTCATCTATCTTCTTTTCTACCTCTTCGTTTACATAAGCCCTTCTTTCTATAACCTCATAGGCATCTTTTGGTATGATACCAAGCTCTTTCATGGCATACAAAACCGCCAACTCCACTTCAAGCCATTTTTTGTACTTGTTTAGATTTGAAAAGATATCCGCCATCTCTTTTCTTGTGTATCTTTCTATCATACAAATATTTTATCATTTAGAAAGAGTGTTTAATTTATAAGATGCATG
>CAZTLC010000073.1:0-5735 GCA_964614295.1 uncultured Aquificaceae bacterium
ATAGCTTTTTAAATGGAATTGTATTATATTATTAAGTAGGTGTCATATGCTAACGGATGAGCAGTTAAATGAGCTTAAAAATATGCTACTAGAGCAAAAAAAGATAATAATAGAAAAATTAGAAAAGCAAATAGACGACGTAGAAGATGTAACGTTTTCTGGTGGGGATGAATTAGATAGAGGTGGGCTTGAAGGTTCAAGGCTTTTAAGATATAGGACTACAGATAGAGAAACAAAACTTCTTAAAAAGATTGAATATACGCTATTGAAGATAGAAAACGGCACTTACGGATACTGTGAAGTATGCGGTGCTGAAATACCTTACGAAAGGTTAAAGGCTAGGCCAGTAACAAGTATGTGTATAAAATGCAAAGAGTTAGAAGAGGAGAACGAAGATGGATAGTTGGATGTTTCCACGTATTAAAAATTTACCACCATACGTATTTGCAGTGGTAAATGAGCTAAAAACAAACATGAGAAAAAACAATGAAGATGTTATAGACCTTGGTATGGGAAACCCAGATTTAGCACCGAGTCAAGAGGTGATAGACAAACTTTGCGAGACTGCAAAAAAACCAGATGTCCACGGTTATTCAGCCTCAAAAGGCATACCAGGCTTAAGACGAGCAATAGCAAACTTCTACAAAAAAAGATACGATGTGGATTTGGATAAAGATAAGGAAGTGGTAATGACTATGGGGGCAAAAGAGGGTTATTCGCATCTTATGCTTGCAATGTTATCTCCTGGAGATAGTATAGTAGTTAGCAATCCTACTTACCCGATACATTATTATGCTCCTATTATAAGCGGTGGAAACGTTATAAGCATAAATATAGAAGAGTCAGATTCAGAGGATTTTGAAAACAAATATCTTGAAAATCTTTTTAATCTCGTGAAAAATAGTTTAAAAAAACCTTTGGCCATAGTTTTGAGTTTTCCACACAATCCCACTACTGCCACTGTAAGTATTGAATTTTTCAAAGAAGTAGTATCTTTTGCAAAAGCCAAAGGCATATGGTTAATACATGATTTTGCTTATGCTGACTTAGGCTACGATGGATATACCCCACCATCCATACTTCAAGTGGAAGGTGCAAAAGATATAGCGGTAGAATTATACTCCATGTCAAAAGGCTTTTCAATGGCTGGCTGGCGAGTAGCCTTCATGGTAGGAAATGAAATCCTGGTTAAAAATCTAGTTCATCTTAAAAGCTATTTAGACTACGGTCTTTTTACACCTATACAAGTAGCCTCCATAAAAGCTTTAGATGGGGATTATTCGTTTGTGGAGGAAAACAGAAATATTTATAAAGCAAGAAGAGATGTTTTGGTGAAAGGTTTAAATGAAATGGGTTGGCATGTGAAAGCTCCGAAAGCTGGTATGTTTGTTTGGGCTAAGATACCGTCCTCTATAAACATGAACTCTCTTGAGTTTTCTATGTTTTTATTAAAAGAAGCTAAGGTGGCTGTATCTCCCGGTGTTGGCTTTGGGGAAATGGGAGAAGGATATGTAAGATTTGCATTGGTTGAAAACGAAAAACGTATAAAACAAGCCATCAAAAATATGAAAAAAGTCTTAGGCAGTCAGCTAAAACTTAGTGCATAATATGTATATAGTCCAAATACCGCCTGCTGAGGCATGGACACATCATAAAGGCGGGATAAAAATACCTCAGCCCAAACTGGTAACGGTAGGTTTGGTATTGAGTTAAGTGTATGCTTATAAATTCTGTTAAAAATATTAAGCAAGATGATGTGAAAGTATTTTTAGTAGAAGGTAGCTCTTTGAAGCTTCTAGAAGAACATTTAAAAGATTTTAAAAGTCTAAAACCTAAGATAGAAAAATTGATGGAAATTGAAAGATTTAAAGGTAAAAAAGGTGAAGCTATAAAACTCATAGAACCGCTTATATATATATTCTCCTTAGGAGATTCTGATAAGATAACAGAGGATACATATAGAGAAGTTGCAGCAAAAGCAAGCTCAAGACTTAAAAAAGACAAGATAGCTAAAGCTGTGCTTATAGCTGATACAAAGTATTCAAAAGCTATTACCGAGGGTTTAATACTTGGTATTTATGATTTTAATAAATATAGAACAAAAGACAAAGACGAAAGATTTGAAGTAGAAGCGATAGATATATTAAATGGCAATTCAAAAGATATAAAATTTGGTAGCATAATAGCTGACGCACAGATATTTTCCAGAAATCTAGTAAATGAGCCAGGATGCGTAATAAATCCAATAACTTTAGCGAATATAGCAAAAGAAGAGTGTGAAAAAGTAGGCTTAGAAGTCCATATCTACGATGAGAAGTGGATTCAAGAGCAAAATATGAACGGTCTTTGGATGGTAGGTAAAGGTTCTGAAACACCACCAAGATTTATACACATCATTTATAAACCAAAGAAAAACAAGAAAAAAACCAAGAAAATAGCAATAGTGGGTAAAGGTCTAACATTTGATAGTGGTGGTCTTAATATAAAAACTGGCGATTATATGAGAACTATGAAACTTGATAAATCTGGAGCTTGTAATACCATAGCCATTATGAGAGCTATAGCAAAGCTAGAACCAGATGTTGAAGTGCATGGATTCATAGGCGCTGCAGAGAATATGCCAGATGGTAAGGCTTATAGACCAGATGATATAATAGTATTTAGAAACGGCAAAACCGCCGAGATAGACAACACTGATGCTGAAGGAAGAGTAACCTTAGCAGATGTATTATCTTATGCTTCGGAACAAAAACCAGATGTTATAATAGACATGGCTACACTAACAGGTGCTTGCGTGGTAGCGCTTGGTGAATTTACCGCTGGTCTTTTTGTAAACGACCAAACCCTTGCTAATACCCTGTTAGATATATCTAAAACCACAGGAGAAAGGTTGTGGCAACTTCCCTTGGATGATGAAAATTTAAGAGAAAAGATAAAATCCCCTGTGGCAGATATTAAAAACACAGGTGGTAGATACGGTGGTGCTATAACTGCCGCTATGTTTTTACAAGAGTTTATAGATGATGGCATAAAATGGGCGCATCTTGACATAGCAGGGCCGGCTTTTACCGAGAAAGAATATAAGTACTATTCAAAAGGTGGTACAGGTTTTGGTGTAAGAACACTCATCAACTATATACTAAACACAAAATGATAGCGATATTAGGAAATGGCCCTGCAGCTGTAAGCGCTATAGAGGCTATAAGGAAAGTAGACAGAGATATACCGATAAAACTATTTTCCGCTGAGCCTTTTCCCGCCTATGCTCCAAACTGTATGGAAAATGTTATAAGAGAGGATATACCAGAAGAGGCCCTATTCTTTAAAGGTGGTTTTGAATTTTACAAAAAAAATAACGTAGAATTTATACCAAATACTCCTATAGAAGAGGTAGATCCTATTGCCAAAAGCCTAAAAACAAAAAACGGTGATACTTACAGATACGATAAGTGCCTTGTGGCTATTGGAGCATACTCTTTTATACCACCTATAGAAGGGGTAGATTTAAAAGGAGTATATAGTGCTAAAAGCTTATCGGATGTTCATTTGATAAAAGATTATCTAAAAAACAACGAAGTGAAGGATATAGTAATAGTAGGAGCTGGCCCTATAGGTGTAGAAGATGCACAAACACTTTTACACATGGGATACAATGTCCATGTAATAGAGATATTTGATAGAATATTGCCGAGGATGCTTGACCATCAAATGTCTTATATATATCAGCAGGCTTTAGAAAAAGATGGAATAAAATTTTACACAGGACACCAGGTGATAGCCATAAAAGGAAAAGATGATAAAGTATATTCTGTATTAACTAAAAGCCTTTCAAATGATAATTTATTTGAAATAAAAGCTCAAATGGTTATAATGTCGGTAGGTGTGAGGCCAAACATAAGCATAGTAAAACACGTAGAAATACACAAAGAAAACGGTAAAATAACTGGAGGGATACTTACAAACGAATATCAAGAGACTTCTGTGAAAGATTTATACGCTGCTGGTGATATATGTTCCAGTATAGATATGTGGGGCAAACACAGATGGATAGCACTTTTTCCCGCTGCTGTGCAAGAAGGCTATGTGGCTGGTTTTAATATGGTGGATAAGAAAGTTTTAAACATGGGAAGCGTTGATTACAATGCCGTTAAAACTAAAAAAGTTACTGCTGGTTCTGGTGGGCTTTTTGAAGATGCAGAAAAATCTTTCACCTTTGAAAAAGACGGTGTTTTCTTTAAAGTTTTTATAAAAAACGATATGGTTTATGGTTATCAATTTGTAGGTTATAAAACTCCCATTAGGTTAAATCCAAGAAATAGATTTTTAACAAGAAAAGCTATAAATATGGGTGGACTTGGTTTAGAGTCTTCTGGCGTTTTGATGCATCACTTTATGAGGACAAAAAAGCCACTTACTCATTTTGATATAGAGTCAATGAAGCTTGGCAATTTGAGAGCACTTTCAAATCCTGCCCAAGATATACCACTTTGGACATAGCATGGAAAATATTAAAGCTATAAGAGGCTTTGACGATATATTCTTTGAAGAATCAAGAAAGTTCAGGTATATCACAGACACATTTAGGAAACTCTTCAACACTTACAACTTTGAAGAGATTATTCTACCAATAGTGGAGTATAAAGAGCTTTTTGATAGAAGCGTAGGAGAAATTACAGACATAGTCCAAAAGGAGATGTTTGTTTTTGAAGACAAGAGCAAAAGGGTTTTAGCTCTAAGGCCAGAAGGCACTGCCGGAGTAGTAAGGTCTGTTATAGAAAATGGCTTACTATACAAAAAGCCTTTTTTAAAGCTTTTCTATGAAGGACCTATGTTTAGATACGAAAGACCGCAAGCTGGAAGAAAGCGCCAGTTTCACCAAATAGGTTGTGAGATACTTGGGTTAGAAAATCCTGTTATAGATTTTGAACTCATAAATCTCTGTTTTGAGGCTTTTAAAGAACTAAATATAGATACAACTCTTGAAATAAATTCTATAGGATGTCCAATATGTAGGCCAAAGTATAGAGAGGCTCTTGCAAACTATTTAAAAGATATAGAGGGCCTTTGCGAAGATTGTGAAGAAAGACGCTTTAAAAATCCACTTAGAGTATTAGACTGTAAAGTAGAAACCTGCAAAGAACTTACTAAAGAAGCTCCTGTGATGATTGATTATCTTTGTGATGATTGTCAAAATCATTATAAAAGCCTAAAAACATATCTAGATGCTTTTAATATACCCTATAAGGAAAATACGAGGCTTGTAAGGGGTTTAGATTATTATACTAAGACTGTATTTGAATTTACTAAAGATGGCCTAACACTCCTTGCTGGTGGAAGATACGATAACCTCGTAGAGAGTTTGGGTGGGCCCAAAACACCAGCTGTTGGTTTTGCCGCTGGCATAGAACGTCTTATGCTTTTCATAAAACCAAAAGATGAAGAACCACTATATGCTGTGATATATATAGAAGATACAACTGCAGAAGCCATAAAAATAGCAAATGAGCTGAGGAAAAACGGCAAAAGAGTGGAAATTATCCTGAAAGGTTCAAACTTAAAGAAAAAATTAGAAATAGCAGATAAACTAAAAGCTTCCTTCAGTATCATAATAGGACCAGAAGAAATAAAAAAGGGTATATATATATTAAAAGACATGAAAACAAAAGAACAAAGAGAGATAGATAGCTTAGAAAAGATTTATTATAATATTTGATATGAAAAGGATTAAAGGAATC
>CAZTLC010000074.1:0-5730 GCA_964614295.1 uncultured Aquificaceae bacterium
GCAAGAGAGGTCCTGGATTCAAGAGGAAATCCCACCGTTGAAACAGAAGTTATATTAGAATCTGGTGTTAGCGGTATAGCTATAGTCCCAAGTGGTGCTTCTACAGGTTCAAAAGAAGCTTTAGAGTTAAGGGATAAAGATGAAAGATATATGGGTAAGGGTGTGTTAAAAGCTGTAGACAACGTAAACAAAGAGATAGCAAAAACTATAATAGGGCTAGATGCCTCAAATCAAACAGAGCTAGACCTCACCCTCATAGAACTAGATGGTACCGACAACAAATCAAACTTAGGAGCCAATGCAATACTCTCAGTAAGTATGGCCACAGCAAGAGCTATGGCAAATGAGCTTGGTATTCCGCTTTTTGCATACTTAGGTGGTATTTTTGCAAGAAAGTTACCGGTGCCACTTATGAATATAATAAACGGTGGTGTTCATGCAGATAATCCTCTTAGTATACAGGAGTTTATGATAGTGCCCTATGGGGCTGATACATTTTCTGATGCACTTAGAATGGGGGCTGAAACATTTCACAATCTTAAAAGTCTTTTAAAGGAAAGTGGTTTTGCTACATGCGTAGGAGATGAGGGTGGTTTTGCACCAAACCTAGAATCCACGGATAAAGCTATTGAGTTTATACTAAAAGCCATAGAAAAAGCAGGTTATACACCGGGAGAGGATATAGCTATAGCCCTTGATTTTGCGGCTTCTGAGTTCTACAAAGACGGTATTTATACTATAGATGGTAAAAGCTATGACAAAGACGGACTTTTGGATTTTTGTATAAAGCTTTTAGACAACTATCCGATAATATCTATGGAAGACCCGGCTTCCGAGGAAGACGAAGAAGGATGGCAGATGCTAACCGAAGAATTGGGCGATAGGGTTCAGCTTGTAGGAGATGATTTGTTTGTGACAAATTCAAAAATATTTTTAGAAGGCATAGGAAAAGGAATGGCAAATGCAATACTTATAAAACTAAACCAAATAGGTACCCTCACAGAGACATTAGAAACCATATCCATAGCAAAGCAATATGGATACAATGCTATAATATCCCATAGATCTGGAGAAACCGAAGATACTTTTATAGCTCACTTAGCAGTAGGCACAAATGCTGGTCAGATAAAGACAGGTTCTTTGTCAAGGTCTGAGAGGATAGCAAAGTACAACGAGCTTTTACGCATAGAAGAATACCTTGGTTACGGAGCCCAATATGCTTCAAAAGAAGAATTTTGGCCGTTCTTACAGTAGCTTTATCACCTTAGGCTTTTTCATTTTGGCCTTGTTTTATACCGTTTGGAATGTATTTGTTAGCTCTTCAAACGTATTTTCTCTTATAGCTCTAAAGCGTTCAAACGCTCCTATAGAAGCGTTGCTAAAAAGAGAAGAAGAGAAGTACAACTACCTTTATACAAAAAAACAGCAGATAGACGAAAATCCCAACTTCTTCATGAAAAAGTTTGCCACCGAATATATGCAGATGCAACGGCCCAACGAAAAGATTGTAATATTGCCTAAAAATCTATGGTTTCAAAAGCCAGAAGACGATAAAAATGTATCAAGCTCCAAGTGATACTTCCCAAAGCTTGAAGACATTTTTGGGGCTTTTGCCCTTTCATATAAACTTATCCAATCTTATGTATGCCATTATCGTTGATACCGTTGTATACTTTGCTACCATATGGGCTATAGTATATATATCACACAAATATGACGCAGTTCATATAAGAAAACCAGCAATAGCAAGCTACACAATATTAAGCTTATTCTTTATAAGTATCTTTAAATTTGTCCTCTTGTCTTTGGCTTTTATTGGTGTAGTATATGTGATATCAAACTTATAATAACTATGCTAAAATATGTAAAATGGATAATTTACATGGACTTACAGAGCAAGAGTACGAAACTATCAAGTCCCTTATAAATAGAGAGCCAAACGATATTGAGCTTGGTATATTTGGAGTTTTGTGGTCAGAGCATTGTTCTTATAAAAGCTCAAAACCTCTTTTAAAGAGATTTCCCACAGAAGCCCCTTATGTAGTCCAAGGACCTGGAGAAAACGCCGGTGTTATAGAATTAGAAGATGTGTTTGTGGCTTTTAAGATAGAAAGTCATAATCACCCTTCCTTTATAGACCCCTTCAACGGTGCAGCCACAGGAGTAGGTGGAATCATAAGAGATATCATGTCAATGGGAGCAAGACCCATAGCACTTTTAGATTCCTTGAGATTTGGAGATATAAATCTAAGCAAAAGGATTACAAAAGGAGTGGTAAAAGGCATAAGCCACTACGGAAACTGTATAGGTATACCCACCGTGGGAGGTGAGACATTTTTTGATGAATGTTACAACAAAAATCCCTTGGTGAATGTATTTTGCATAGGCATAATGCCAAAGGGCAAGATATATAGAGCAAGAGCCACAAAAACAGGGCAGCTTCTTTTCTTGGTAGGGTCTTCCACAGGAAGAGACGGCATACATGGAGCTACGATGGCAAGCTCTCAATTTGACGAGAAAGCTTTAAAAAGGCGTTCCAACGTACAGATAGGAGACCCCTTTTACGGCAAAAAGCTTTTAGAGTTTATCATGTATATTGTAGAAAAAGACCTTCCCGTAGGGATACAAGATTTAGGAGCCGGTGGTATAGCTGGTGCTTGTTTTGAAATAGCCTATAAATCAAGTATGGGAGCTGATATAAACTTAGATGAGGTGCCTTTAAGAGAAAAAGATATGAATGCTTATGAAATCCTTCTTTCAGAAAGCCAAGAGAGGATGCTCATCGTAATAGAAAAAGAAAACCTCCAAGAGATTATAAACATAGCCAACAAGTTTCACCTTAGCTGGTGTGTACTAGGGGAAACCACAAGCTCAAACACAGTAGACATATACTTCAAAGGTGAAAAGGTGGCTTCTTTAGACTACAAAGTAGTGGCAGAAGGTGTGCCAAGCTGTTATGTTCAGCCCTCAAAAACCTTTAATCCACCAATAGAAAAGTTTATACCAAAAAAGATAGATTTACGAGAGCTCTTTGTAAAAATCGTTTCAAACCCAAACATAGCTTCAAAAGAGCATATATACACTCAATACGATTTTGAAGTGGGCACAAACACGGTGATAGGCCCTTCTGCGGATGCAGCGGCATTGAGGATAAAATGGCCTTTAAGACCCGATGTAAAATCAAATCAAGGTATAGCTATAAAAGCCGATGGAAACCCTTATTACATGGAGGCTGACCCATACGAAGGGGCAAGATGGACTATAGCAGAGTGTGTTAGAAATCTCTCGTGCATAGGAGCAAAAACCCTTGCCTTTAGCGATTGTCTTAACTTTGGAAACCCAAAAAGAGAGGATGTGGCTATAAAGATGGAGCTCTGTGTAAACGGTATGGCGGATGCCATGAGAGAGTTTTCCATACCTGTGATAAGTGGAAACGTATCCTTATACAATGAGACAATAGAGGGCTCTATCATCACCAATATAATGCCAACACCAGTGATAGTGGGCGTGGGCCTTTTAGAAGACGTGCATCAGCACATAGACCATAGGTTTAAAAAACCTTCAAGCCTATTCCTAATAGGAAATCTAAACCAGGATTACACCTTAAACGGTTCTTTGGTACAAAAGATTCTAACGGGAAGTGTAAGAGGAGCTCTTACAAAGGTAGATATTGAAAAAGAGAAGATATTGGCAGAGCTTATAATAAACCTTATAAAAAAAGACCTAATACTATCGGCTCATGATGTATCTATGGGAGGACTCATAGTAAACATATTTGAAAGCCTCGTAGATACAAACTTAGGAGCTCATTTGAGCCTTTATGTAGATGAAGACCCTATCGTGTATCTATTTTCAGAAAATCCTACGAGGGTAGTGGTGAGTGTAGACCAAGACTTAGAAGAGCAGTTTAAAAATGCTGTTGAAGAAACATCTCTTGATTGGATGCTGATTGGAAATATAATTCAAGAGAAGGATTTTATCGTAGAGTACAACGGTAGAGAACTCATAAGATGCAACTTAGAACTATCAAAACAGATATGGAAAACCACGTTAAAAGATTTCTTCTAACATACTTTACAACCTTTTTAACGGTGTTTATCTTGGATGAGATAACAAAGATAGGGATAAAGCATCTTTTAAAACCACATGAGAGCATAGAGGTATTGCCTATACTAAAAATAGTTTTAATATACAACAAAGGTATAGCTTTTGGTATGCTAGCTGGTTTAAATGGAGTGTTAAGGATTTTGCTTTTGGAGGTGCTACCTGTTTTGGCGATACTAATAAGTGGTTTTTATGCTTTTAAAAGCAAAAATACGAAAATAAGCATACTTATGGGTATGCTATCTGGTGGGGCTTTTGGAAATCTCTTTGAAAGGGTATACTATGGCAAAGTAACAGATTTTTTATACTTTCACTTAGGAAATCACTATTGGCCAGCTTTTAACGTAGCAGATAGCGCAGTGAGCATATCCATAGCAGGGCTTATACTCCTTTCTATCAAAGAGCATGAAGGATAGCTATGGCTAAGGTAAAAATATGCGGGATAACAAACTTAGAAGATGCTAAACTAGCACAGGAGCTTGGGGCTGATTTTTTAGGTTTTATACTCTATCCTAAAAGCCAAAGATACATCACTTTAGAAAAGGCTTTAGAGATAAAAAAACACATACACATACCAGCGGTAGCGGTGGTGGTAAAAGAGCCTATTGATGGAGTAAAAGAGCTTCTTAAACATTTTGACTTTGTCCAGCTTCATGGAGATGAGGATTGTGGTTTTAGTATATCAGATAGGATTATAAAAGTGTATAGGGTAAAAGATAGATTGCCAAAGATAGAAAGCTGTTGGGATAAAAATATGCTTTTATTTGATACATTATCTGATAAATACGGTGGGACTGGTGAGAGTTTTGACTGGGATATGCTAAGATTTTTAAAAAGGGATTTTTTTGTATCTGGAGGGTTAAAGGACTCAAACTTAGATTATCTTAAAAGCCTAAAACCTTACGGGGTTGATGTGGCCTCTGGGGTTGAAAAAAATCCTGGTAAAAAAGACAAAGAAAAGTTAGAAATATTTATTAAAAAGGCAAAGAGCTTATGAATATAGGGATTTTTGTATCTGGAAGAGGAACGAACTTAGAAGCTATACTAAAAGCCAAAAAACAAGGGCTTTTAACATCGGACTTCTATGTGATATCAAACAATAAAAACGCAAAAGCCTTAGATATAGCAAATTACTACAACACGCCCTCCTTTTGCTTTGAACCAAAACCAAAGCATATCTTTGAAGAAAGAGTTTTGGAGCTTTTAAAAGAAAAAAATATAGATTTTGTAGTGCTAGCTGGATTTATGGCTATACTCTCAGAAAACTTTATAAAAGCTTACCCTAAAAAGATAATAAACATACATCCTTCCCTTTTACCAGCTTTTAAAGGTATAAATGTCCATAGGAGGGTGATAGAATCTGGTGTAAAGTTTAGCGGTACCACAGTGCATTTTGTCACAGAAGACATAGATGCAGGTTGCATCATAGCCCAAGCCATCACACCCATAGACCAAGATGACACCGAAGAATCTTTAGAGAAAAAAGTTTTAAGCTTAGAACATAAACTCCTTCCCCAAGTGGTAAGATGGATAGAACAAGAAAGAGTCTTTATAAAAGACAAAAAAGCCTATGTAAAAGATGCAACATACAACTGCTTTCCTTTTAACCCTTGTTTGGAGATATAT
>CAZTLC010000075.1:0-5720 GCA_964614295.1 uncultured Aquificaceae bacterium
CCCCTTTTTAGCATAGTTTTTATTATACGCCCATTTAATAAAATTTCAATGATTTAATCTTTTAGTATATAATATAAGCATGTTAAGAGATACATATGTAGGGTTGATAGACGATAGTTTTATAGGAAAACATGTAAGATTGGCTGGATGGATAGATTCCATAAGAGATCACGGTGGTGTCCTTTTTATAGATTTAAGAGACAAAGAAGGTAAACTACAAACTGTATTGGAAGAAAAAGATAATAAAGATATCTATGAAAAAGCCAAGCATTTTAGGGAAGAGAGCGTCATAGCTATAACAGGTCTTGTGAGAAGAAGACCAGCTGGTACAGAAAATCCTAAGATAAAATCTGGTAATGTAGAGGTTGTAATAGAAAGTATTGAGCTTTTAAATGCATCAGAAACCTTACCATTTCCTATAGATGATGATATTGAGCTATCGGAAGAGATTAGATTAAAGTATAGATATCTTGATTTAAGAAGAGCTATGATGCAAAAAGCCATAAAAACAAGGAGCAAGGCTCTAAAAATCACGAGAGATTTCTTTGAAGAAAACGGTTTTTATGAAATAGAGACACCTTTTCTAATAAAATCCACACCAGAAGGGGCAAGGGATTTTTTAGTTCCTTCTAGATTACACCCTAGTAAATTTTATGCGTTGCCTCAATCCCCGCAACTTTTTAAACAAATACTCATGATAGCTGGTTTTGATAGATACTTTCAGATAGCAAGGTGTTTTAGGGACGAAGATTTGAGGTCTGATAGACAACCAGAGTTTACTCAAATAGATTTTGAGATGTCTTTTGTAGAAGAAAAAGACGTGATAGATATCTCAGAAAGGCTCTTACACAAACTATTTTTAGAGCTTTTAGGAATAGAATTAACAATACCGTTTAAGAGGATATCCTACAAAGAGGCTATGGAACGCTATGGCTCTGACAAGCCAGATACTCGTTTTGGTTTAGAACTTGTAGATTTAACAGATATATTTAAAAACACGGATTTCAATGTATTTAGAAGCGCTATAGAGCAAAACGGTATCATAAAAGCTATAAAGATAAACAAAATTTTATCAAGGAAAGATATAGACACTCTTACAGACTATGTAAAAAGCTTAGGCGCTAAAGGGCTTGCTTGGGGGAAGATAGAAAACAAAGAATTTAGCTCTCCGATAGCAAAATTCTTAAAAGAAGATGAGATAAAAGCTATGTTATCAAGGCTTGAAGCTAAAGACCAAGAGATGATATTCTTCTCAGCGGATAAGCCTAAGAATGTTTATAAAATACTTGGAAACCTGAGACTAAAATTGGGTGAAATATTGCACTTGATAGATGATTCTAAATTTGAGTTTTTATGGGTAGTAGACTTTCCTATGTTTGAATACAATGAAGAGGAAGGAAGGCTTGAAGCTATGCACCATCCTTTTACATCACCGAAAGAAGAAGATATAGAAAAGATAAGAGAGGCTCTTGACAGAAACGATAAAGGATATATAATTAATATCTGTGAAAGCATTACAGCAAGGGCATACGATATCGTGTTAAATGGTGTTGAAATAGGTGGAGGGTCTATCAGAATACACAATAAAGATGTGCAAAAACTTGTGTTTAAAGTGTTAAATATATCTGACGAAGAAGCGGAACTAAAATTTGGATTTTTATTGGAAGCTTTAAAATACGGTGCGCCACCTCATGGTGGATTGGCTTTTGGATTTGACAGGCTTATGGCGATGATGCTTGGATTTGATTCTATAAGGGACGTTATAGCTTTCCCAAAAACCCAAAAAGGCACGTGTCTATTAACAGGTGCACCAGATATAGTATCAGAAAGACAGCTTAAAGAACTTCATATAAAAACTACTTGATGGAACTTTACAAAATACTTTTAAACCTTGGCTACGAAAGAAGAAAAAGCCAAGAGGAGATGTTTGGTATAGTAGAGCAAGTTATACTCAATGAGAAGGAAGATTATATAGATGATCAAAGTAATGTACTTCTCATAGAAGCTCCTACAGGTACAGGAAAGAGTTTTGGTTATTTGATACCTATAATAGAGCACAATCAAAAGGCTATAATCTCCACTAAAACCAAGATACTTCAAGAGCAATTAAGAAGGGATTTGGAATTTTTATCTTCTGTTAGAAGAAACTATTTCGGTAAAGGTATAAACTATCTTATCTTGAAAGGTAAAGCTAACTATCTTTGTCTTGATAGATTTTACGATAAAGAAAATACACTAAAGCAGGCTACCATCTTTGGAAAAGTAAGTTTATCAAAGGAGATTAGAGATCTCATAGAATCTCAAAATTGGGACGGTGATGTAGAGTTTACCAACATACCATCGGAAGTTTGGCAAGAGATAAATATAGATGAGCATTATTGTGATTCTCATTATAGAAAATCTTGTGCTTATCTAAAAGATTGTTTTTACTATAAAAAGCTAAAAGACCAGGAGAAAAAAGCAGATATTCTCGTGGTAAACCATAGTCTCTTAGTGTTAAAAGAATTTGAAGATACCCAAGAACGTATCCTTGTAATAGATGAGGCTCATGAATTGGATGAGGCATTGGTCAAATCTCTTACCTCAAGCATTTCTATAAACAGTGTTTTAAGGCTTATAGCAAGTATCAGGGATATGCTACCTATAGATAAAAAAGATATCCTTGATAATGTTGATGTAGGTTCTATATTTAAAGGGTTGTTTGAACATCTATTTGAAAAAAATAATAAAGCCTTGGCAAACTCTGTAAGGGCTATCTCCATACCACTAGATGAACCGTTTTTTGTAAATACATTGATTAATCTCATTTATAATCCTCTTAATGAGGCTATAAAAATCATAAAAACTCATGTAGAGAATACCGTAATGAGTAGGCTAGAATTTAAAACTGTTTTGAGTCCTAAGTTTAAAGGCCTTTTAGAAGAATCTAGAATTTTCAAAAAAGAGTTTATAGATAACTTTAGCGTAGATATTTCACAAACCAATCTAGAAGATAGATTGGAATTAGAGCTCTCAAGACTTATAGCTAAGTTTAGAACGCTAGCAAGCCGTGTATCAAGCATATACAACACACTAAAGTATATGGAAGATGAAGAAAACAAAGATTATCTTGGTTTTGTGATAACAAGAGAGTATTCTAAGAAGCTTAACGATTACAACTATAAGATAGAAGCTTTTCCCATTTTTCCCAAAAATGCTATAAATCTATATGATTATAAAGCTGTTATACTTACATCTGCCACATTAGATGAAGAACTTATAGAACTTACCACTGGTATAACGGGGGAGTATTACTCTTTAGAGCATGTTTTTGATTATCAAAAAGTAAATTTTATTGTTAAAAATATATCACCTAAAAACAAAGATTTGTGGAAAGAAGAGCTTCAGGATAGCTTAAGATATCTAAGGACTTTTTACGAAAAGGTTTTGGTGCTTTTAACAAGCTATGAGCAGATGGAATATATTCCAAAAGATGATGATATAATATTTCAAAATACCATAAGCCTAAGAAAAGCTATAGAGATGATAGAAAATGGAGATAAAAATGTACTTGTAGGTGTGGACTCTGTATGGACTGGCATAGATGTAAAAGGGGAAAAGGGGCTTTTGATGGCAAAGCTTCCTTTTGATTCGCCTTATGAACCTATACACTATCATAGGATGAAGTATTTTGAAAAACATGATATGGATGGATTTGGCTATGCTAGAAAAAAAGCATTTTTACAGTTCAAACAGGGTTTTGGTAGGCTAATAAGGAGTAAGGAAGACAAAGGCACTGTTATAATATGCGATTCTAGGATATGGAAATACGAGGAGTTTGTGGATTTTATTAAAAGCTTAAAAGTTAAGATACAATATCGCCAGCAAAGAGGCGACTAGAAATATCTTTGCATTAAAAAGAGGTAAGCTTGCAAGAGCATAGAGTAAATGAAAAGATTACGGCGAGAGAGGTAAGGCTCATAGATGAAAATGGGTCTCAATTAGGGATAGTACCTATAGATGAGGCTTTAGATATTGCAAATAGAAAAGGCCTTGACCTAGTTGAAATAGCACCACAGGCAAACCCACCTGTATGCAAGATTTTAAATTATAGTAAGTTTAAATATGAGATTCAAAAAAAAGAAAAAGAGGCTAAGAAAAAGCAAAAAGAATCTGCTATAAACGTTAAGGATATAAACCTTAAAGTTATGATAGATAATCATGATTTGGCTATAAAGATAAAACAGATGAGAGAATTTTTAGAAGATGGGGACAAAGTGAGAATACGTATAAGATTTAGGGGTAGAGAAAATATATACCCAGAGCTTGGCAATAAGCTTGTTGATAAGATTGTAAACGAACTAAGCGATGTTGGGATGATGGAAAAACCACCCGTTAAGGAGAATGCATTTTTGACTTTTACATTGCTTCCTAAGAAAAAATAAGCTATAATAATAAGCTTAAATTAAGTTTTGGAGGTTTTTATGAAGGTAAAGATGAAAACGAATAGGACTATGGCAAAGAGATTCAAGCTAACAGCCAATGGCCATATAAAGAGAGCAAAAGCCAATGGAAGCCATTATAACACAAGAAAACCAAAGGATAGAAAGAGAAGGCTAAGGAAGAAAACTCTTATTACCAATAAAGCTGTTGAAAGAAAACTTAAACCATTGCTTCAAAACCTATAAATTATCATTGGATGGTATTTGTAATAAAAATAGGCTCAAATGTTTTATCTACAGAGGGGGGAGACTTTGATTTAAGTTTTTTATCCTCATTGGCAGAAGATATAAAAACCCTTCAAAAACATGGTATAAAATTTGTGATAGTGTCCTCTGGGGCGGTGATGGCTGGTAGAAAAATACTAAACATTCAAAAGGACTCTATACTATCAAGACAAATATTGGCTTCTATAGGCCAATCAAGGCTTATGTCTTTATACGACAACATTTTTTCAAATTATAATCTTATCATAAGCCAGATACTTATAACCTCTGATGTTTTTACAAATCAAAACATGTTTTTAAATGCCCAAAGAACTATTGAAGGGCTTTTAGGCTACAATGCAATACCTATAATAAATGAAAATGATGCAATAGCCACTGAAGAGCTAATCTTTGGAGATAACGATTTTTTAAGTGTATATGTATCTTATATATCAAAAGCCTCAAAACTCATAATATTTTCTACCGCAGGTGGCTTGTATACAAAGGATGGTAGTACTCTTATAGAGCAGATAGATGATTTTGAAGAGGCTTTTAAACAAGTAAATCCCACCAAAAGTACTTTTGGAAGTGGCGGTATGCTAAGCAAACTACAGGCTTCTATGATGGCTTCAAAGCTTGGTATAGAAGTTTTTATCACTTCTAAAAGCCAAAAACTTATAGATATATACAACGATAAAGCTATGGGCACAAAATTACCGCCTTCAAAAAATCCAAAACTAAAACCCAAAGATATCATAAAACTTGCCCAATATTCTAAAGGTATAATCTATATAGATAAAGGGGCGAAAGAAGCCATATCCAATAGAAAAGCCCTTCTTGCTATAGGATTAAGAGGTTTTGATGGTGTATTCAAAAAAGGAGATATTGTAAGCATAGTAGATGAGCAAAATATTATGGTAGGAAAGGGCAAAATCCAATACGATTCTAAAGAGCTTAAAAACATAATAGGAAAAAAGAACAAAGAGGTTATAAAAACTGACGATATATATATAATTTAAATATTAATCTTAATTT
>CAZTLC010000076.1:0-1995 GCA_964614295.1 uncultured Aquificaceae bacterium
GTTGTGAGACTTGTTTTATCTTATTCCACAAAAGACTGTTTTTAGGATGATAAAAATTTTTATCAATCTCTTCAAAAGACGACTTAAAATCTTTATATCTATGTATAACTTTTTCGTTTATAAAAACTTGAATAGATGGGTCTATTTGTATAACGGGAAGATGCTCTTTTTTTATATTTAATATCTTTACTAATATATCTAGTGGAAGCTTTTCATCAAGCCCAACTAAAGTAGAAGCTCCCACATTGTAAAACATACCATCTTTTTTAAAAGTCCCAGCACACCCACCTAAATAATCTAATTTTTCTAAAAGTAAAACATTTTTACCCAACCTTTTAAGCAAAGAAAAAGCTACTACTCCTCCTATTCCACCGCCAACGATAATATAGTCGTACAAAATATTTACTCCTTTAGTTTAAATAATGTTAAAGCGTATTTTACTTTATTGTGAATACCCATGCCTAAAAATTATATAAGTTTTCCTTCATTTTGCAAGGTTTATTTTCTAATTCCAATTGAATTTTGTTAGGAGCAGAATATACTCTTTTTGTTTAGTTGGTCCATACTGTAGTCAACTATGCTTATGCACATCTATGATATAATGCTTAGGTAGATAGGTGGAGCAATGTTTGAAAACAGAGTTTTTAAGCTTAATGAGAAGCAAGAAAACAAAAAAGGAAAATACGTCTTATACTGTATGGAGTCTTCTATTAGAGAAGATTTTAACTTAAGCTTGGAGTTTGCTATTGAAAAAGCAAACAAATTAAATATGCCCTTGTTAGTAGCTTTTTTTATCACTGATAAATATAAATATTCAAATCAAAGATATTACAGATTTATGATAGAAGGGGTTTTAAAAGTAAGGAAACATATACAAGAAAGAGGGGCAAAGTTTGTAATATTAAAAAGGACATATAAAGAAGGATGTTTAGAACTTTCTCAGAATGCTTCTTTAGTAATAGTTGAAAGGAACTATTTAAAAACCCAGAGAAGATGGAGAAGATATATTGCCGAAAAATCAGATTTGGCTGTTTATGAAGTTGAGGATAATGTAGTTGTTCCAATTGAGCTCTTGACTAATAAAGCTATTCCTTACGCCTACCTATATAGAGAAAAAGTGGAAAAACTTTTAGATAAGTTTTTAAAAACTATTCCCAAAATAGACCTAAAAGTAAACTCTGAGGGTTTAGAAATAGATGGTTTAGAATATCAAACGCCAGAAGAGTTTTTAGAAAATCTAAACATAGATAAAGCGGTTTCAACTGTTGAAAAATATTATACTGGCGGAACTGACGAAGCAAAGAAGAGATTGAAACTATTTATAGAAAGAAAGCTACATAAATACAAAGAATACAGGTCAGATCCAACAAAAGATTATGCCTCAGAATTGAGCCCATATCTTCATTTTGGAAACATATCTCCTATAGAGATAGTTTTAGAAATTTTAAGATATTATCCAAAAGAAGATGAAAACGTTAAGTCATTTTTTAATGAGCTTATAATATGGAGAGAGCTTTCAAGAAACTTTTGTTGGTATAATGAGTTTTACAATCATTATGAAGGAATACCAAAATGGGCTAAAGATACTCTAAAAGAGCATCAAAAAGATAGCAGAGAATATACATATACACTTTTAGAGTTTGAGCAAGCTAAAACTCATGATAATTACTGGAATGCGGCGCAAAAGGAGTTATTAACAACAGGAAAGATGCACAACTACATGAGGATGTATTGGGCTAAAAAGATTTTAGAATGGACCGAAAATCCAAGAGATGCTTTTGATGTAGCTTGTTATTTAAACGATAAATACGAGCTTGATGGAAGAGATCCAAATGGATATGGAGGAATCTCTTGGTGCTTTGGAACTTTTGATAGGCCTTGGCAAGAAAGAAAGGTTTTTGGGAAAATAAGATATATGAATGATAAAGGGCTTGAGCGAAAGTTTGATATAAAGCAATATGTTAGAAAATGGGTATGAGAATTGGTTTATTCTAA
>CAZTLC010000076.1:2095-5611 GCA_964614295.1 uncultured Aquificaceae bacterium
TTATATCAATATTGTATTGAATTTTTAATATATATTAGGTATATTATTAGGTATGAATACAGATAAACTAAAAGAAGAATTTAGGGCTTTTCTTAAAAAACATAATTATAAAATTACACGAAATAGGCTTGATTTGATAGATATTATAGCAAACTATAAAAAACACTTTGAGATAGAGGAGCTTGTAAGTTATATCCAAAGTACTCAGAAACTTGCTTCTAGAGCCACTATATATAGAACAGTAAAGCTTTTAATAGAGTTTGGCATAATAAAGGAAATAATAAAGCAAAACAACAAAACGATATACGAATTTTATACACAAGAAGAACATCACGACCATCTTATATGTGTATCTTGTGGAAAGATTATAGAATTTCTTAATGAAGATATAGAAAAGCTCCAAGAAGAGATATGCAAAAAACATAATTTTTCACCTACTTATCATAGACTTGAAATTTTTGGACTGTGCGAGCAATGTCTGAAAGAAAAGCAATCTACAAAAGAAAAGTAAATTTTTACGAGACTGATGCCCAAGGAGTAGTGCACCACTCAAACTACTTTAGATATTTTGAAGAAGCAAGAGGATATTTATTGGAAATGCTTGGATATCCATACTATAAGATGCATAATGAAGGCCTGTTTGTAGTTTTAGTAGAAGCAAATATAAGAATAAAACACCCTATCGTTTATCAGGATATATTTAGCATAGATACTACACTTAGTATAAACAATGAATTTAGTCTTTGCTTTGATTATAGGATAACCCTAGATGATAAGCTTTGTGCTATAGGATATACAAAACACTGTATTCTAAAAAATCATAAACTTACAAAGATACCTGATTTTTTCTTAAGGATTTTAAATGATTGATAAAACCTATATAGATTTTATAAAAGATAAAGTTTACAATCAAGAAGAGGTGCTTCAATTTTTTGAAAACCTTTTAGAAGTTCATCCTCATAAAGACACTCTGATATCCTATCTTAATCCAAGAAGGTTCTTACTTCTTTTGGAGCTAGGAGAAAGGTCAAGTTGTATTAAAAAATTTATTTTAAAACATCCAACAGTGTTTGAGGAGACTATACCAGAACTTTGGTATAAGGTAAAATCAAAAGAAACCTATCTAAAAGAAATAGAAGTATTATATCCATCTTCTGGAATGAATTTTGAAGAGTTTTTGGCTTTTTATAGAAGAAGGGAGCTAATGAGGATAATAGCAAAGGATATACTCAAAACAGAGGAAATGGAGGATATTTTGCTAGAGTATTCAGCTTTAGCAGATGCCCTTGTTGAAAGTCTTATGAAGCACATATCTCAAGACAATGCAAAAGAGCTTCTTGTAATAGGTATGGGCAAGCTTGGTTCTAATGAGTTAAACTTTTACTCTGATATAGATGTGATGTTTTTTTCAAAAAACAATACTGAATATTATGATAATATTTGTAAGCTTTTTATGAAAAGCATAAATACAAATACAAAAGAAGGGGAGATATATATTACCGATGCAGATTTAAGACCTTTCGGAAAATCTGGCCCTATTGTGATGAGTATAGAAGCAGCAGAGGATTATTATGAAGTTTATGGTAGATTCTGGGAGAGGATGGCACTTATAAGAGCTAGGGCTATTTATGATGAGTCCTCACTTTTTTCAAGCTTTTATAAAAACATAATACTACCTTTTGTTTTTAAAAAATCTATAGACCAAAGAGATTTGGATAATATAGCTTTGATGAAGGAAAGGATAGAACTAGAACAAAAGAAAAAAACCTTGTCAAAAGGTTACAATGTAAAAACTGGAGAGGGTGGTATAAGGGAAGTGGAGTTTAGCCTTCAAGCTATGGCTCTTCTTCTTGGTGGTAAAAAACCTCTCTTAAGGGATGGCAATACCTATAGACTGATAATGAAACTAGAGCAAAATGGAATACTATCAGAAGAAGAGAGTAAATCTTTAAAAGAAGCTTACACATTTTTAAGAAGATTAGAGCATTTTATACAGATAAAGAATTGCGTACAAGAACATGTTTTAAAAGAACAGGATGTAGAAAGGATTGCATTTTTTATGGGCTTTTCAAAAGAAGAGTTCCAAAGACAATTAAATTTACATAAAGAAAGAGTAAGAGGGATATTTGATAATCTTCTTCCTAAAAATCGTAAAAAGAATGTTTTTAGTCCTTGTCAAGAAGCCATTATAGTAGAGGATGTTGAGGCTTTTTCTCAGTGTATACCAAACATAAAAAATCCTAAAATATTTTTCAATACAATACTTAGCTTATTTCAAGGGAAAGAAGGTATATACTTGTCCGAAAAAGAACGCCAGAAATTTTTAGAGTATATACCTATTTTATTGAAAAAATTAAATTCATCAAAAGAACCAGAGATGACGATAAGAAATCTTGAGAAATTTATAATGAGTAAAACTGGAAGGCGTATAATATTTGAGAAAGAGAGTATCTTTGAATCTTTGCTTGATATCTTTGAAGTATCAAATACCATATCTACTGAAATATCGCGTTATCCAGATACGGTAGAGGATATCTTAACCCTTTACCAGGATTTTCCTACAAAAGAAGAGATAGAAAGAGATTTAGAAAACTATAGAGCTTTGGAGTTGGATAAGCTAAATCTTTTTAGAAGATTTAAGAGAATATGGGAGATAAGGATAATTTTAAACTATATCACAAAATCCAAGAATCTTTTTGAGCTTTTTGAAAGTTTGTCAAATTTGGCTGAAGTGGTAGTAGAGAATAGTTTTGATATAAATAAAGGAGCGTTGTTGGTAGCTCTTGGGAAGTTTGGTTCTAAAGAACTAAATGTAAACTCAGACTTAGACCTTTGCTTTGTTGCAGAAGATAGCACTATAAAAATCTGGTCTATAAAACACATTCAAGATTTCATAAAATTCTTAACTACCCATACCAAGGAAGGTTATCTTTACTCGGTAGACTTTAGATTGAGACCCATGGGACAAAAGGGTGAGCTTAACCCCACCTTAGATTTTTATAAAAACTATTTTGAAACTGAGGCAAGATTTTGGGAAAGGTTAAGTTGGACAAGATATAGAGTTATAGCCGGGGATGATAATTTAAAAGAAAAGTTTGAAGCTTTGGTAAATAAATTCTTATTTGAAAAAGATATAACTGAAAAAGAAGCCCAAGAAACTATTAATATGAAGATAGAGATAGAAAAGAATCTAAAATACTCAAAAGATAAGCTCAACATAAAGTTAGGATTAGGTTCTATGATGGATGCGGAGTTTATAACACAATTTTATATACTTAAAGAGAAGCTTAGAGAACCTTCTATGCTAAAAGCTATGGAAACCTTAGAATCAAAGTATCCTTTTTTTAAAAGGCTTAAAGAATTATACCTTTATCTAAGAAGCTTAGAAACCGTTATAAGATTAAAAAGGGAAGGTTCATCTTCTACAATTAGCATCATGGATTTAGGAGAAGAAACCTTCAACCAAGCAAAAGAAACGATGAAAGAAATAAGAAGCATATTCCTAAAAAATCTAAA
>CAZTLC010000077.1:0-5559 GCA_964614295.1 uncultured Aquificaceae bacterium
AGAACAACATCCTTATATCTTTTATAAATTTTGCATTGGGATTTGTAATAACCATATCGTAAGCATGTAAGATATCCAAAGGTACACTCTTGTTTCCGTAATAAACCATGACACAGTTTAGCTTGTTTGACGCAAAGCTTATACTAAAGCTTGCCACTATGCACAAAAGTATAATAATTGATTTCATCTAAAAACCTCCTCAATAAATAAATACCATACAAAGAAGATACTGTGGAAGCAAACAATAGACCGTAACCGTAATAATAAGGACCCATCTTTATAGATATATATGTAAATATAAAATTTGTTATAAAAAATACCAAACTCATCTTGAGAAGATTTTTCATCAAATCAAAGTAAGAGCAAAGGCTAAACAGTGTGATAAAAAGCAGTTGAACAGTAGCAGCTATTACCATTATATCTATCTCAAGAAGATAAATCTTAGGTATTTTTAGAAGCTTTACAAAAACCTCATTTTGGGTGGCTATTATGATAATATCAAATATTATCTGAATACGTATCACTGATAGCGTCAAGTCTCTTATAGATGATATTAACATGTTTGCAAAATAATACAAATCTTCCAATGTCCCAAACTCTCTCACAGCCGAATAATACATATCATAATATTCAAAAAACTCAGCTTCTGTATATAAGAATAGGGCGGATATCCCTGGAAGCAAAGAGATATAAGCTAAGGTGATAGGTATATCGTAAAACAAAGATGAACCCATATTGCCTATGACTTTATGAGCGGTATCTTCTGAAAACCAAAATAAGTATTTATCAATCCAAGCACCCAAATAATACATAAAGCCTGTAAATATAAGTATCCTCTTATTTGGCTTTTTCAAAAAATCAAATTTGATAAATATATCTGAGTAATACGCTTTAAAGATTTTATACATAAGGAGGATTAATAGTATATTTTGAGATATATAAAAGCTATAAACTAGCAATATTATATCTTTTTTAAAAATCAAGATAAAAACCCCTGCAAGAAAGTAGCTAAATAAGAATGATATTAGTATATATTTAAAATCCTTTAAACCAGTCAATAAAGAAGAAGATAAGAAGACACAGGAAGTTACGCTTACGCTTAAAGCAAACATTAAGAATAAAACTTTATTATAATGCCAGAAAAAGTAATAACCTAGTAAAGCACCAAAGATAAAGCCTATGATAGCACTTATAAAAAAGGCTCCGAGATAGTTTGGCAATATTGCTTCGTGTTTTTTCTCAAATATTCTGTCTGAGGCAAACCTTGTGTATTCAAATTGGAATAATCCTGAGGATATCAAGCCCAATGCCACAACGTTTGTTATATAGACATTAAAGTCGTATACTACTTTTTTATTTCCTCCAAGAGCTAAGGCTATCTTTGAGAATGTGAATATAAATATTATGCTTATAAGCCAATTACCAGAGCTAAGAGCCATAGAATATCCGAAGGCTAAAACCTTAGAGCTTATACTCTTTCTTCCTATTAGGTTTTTAAGCTGAAAGCTTATTCCTGCCATAATCGTTCCTTAACTCTTCATAAAGCCTTTTATAATTGTCTATCATCTTTTCTAGAGTGTAAAACTTTTCTACACGTTCTATAGCATTTTTTTGAAAATTTTTGTAAAGCTCTTCATCGTATAGTATTTTGTAATAACTTTCTGCTAAAGCTGTTGCATCTCCTACATTTACCACAAATCCAGCTGGACCTATGGCTTTGTCTTCTTCGTTTAACCCCCCTTCTATTAGCTGTCTGCAAGAACCCACATCGGTGGCTACAAATGGAATGCCGGCGGCAAAACTCTCTAGTATGACCATCGGCATACCTTCGCTTATAGATGTTATCGTAACAAGTCCTACTTGCGGGAATAAATCTCTTATATTCATAAAACCCTTAAATATAAGTTTATTCTCTATGCCTAAGTTTTTGACTAACTCTTTGCATTCTCTGGCATACTCAGGTTCTTCATCCTCTGGGCCTACTATCCAACACTCAACAT
The DNA here is from genome assembly GCA_964614295.1 of uncultured Aquificaceae bacterium. GTDB lineage: Bacteria > Aquificota > Aquificia > Aquificales > Aquificaceae > Hydrogenobaculum. The sequence continues at coordinate 2,001 of CAZTLC010000077.1, forward strand.
CTTGGGCTTTTAAAGTTAATATCTTAAAAGCTTTTATAAGAGTTTTTACATCTTTAATTTTTACTACCCTACCTAGGAAGGCTATCCTCTTTGGTATAGAGTCTTTTCTAAGGGGTGCCAATCCTTTTACATCTATACCATTTGGTATAATCATGGTTTTTTCTGGTTTCGCTCCAAGAGATATTTGTAGCTTTCTAGCCCCGTCATAAAGAGAGGTTATCTTATCAGCTTTATCGTAGGTTATTTTACCAATGTTCATAAAAAAATCTATCCAGATTTTCTTTAAAGGGTCCAAGTCGTAATAGTTGTGAAATACAGGTGTCTCCTTTATCCATTTTGCTTGGATTATATCTATCTTTCTTTCTCTTGTATAAATGCCATGCTCTGTTAAGACAAAAGGAATATTTAATTGCTGTTTTATTGAAGCCCCTACAAATCCAGCATATCCAGTGGATGGTACGTGTAGCAAGGATATTTTTTGTTTTAACACATCATCAATATCATTAAATATGGACCAAAGCGGATTTAATACGTTTTTTATAGTCCAGAAAAAATCTAAAAAGTGTAATTTTGTATTACGTTTTTTATAAAGCTCTTCTATGAAATAATACATATCTTTGTTATTTAAAAAGCAATCGTAAGAAAACTCTTTTTTATAAAAATCTGGATTTAGGAACTTTTCATAATCTTTTATATCTTCTTCAAAAAGCGGTAAAAAACTTTTTGGGTCTCCTTTACACCTATTTAATAATTTTGGGCTTTTAAGATTGACTTCATTGAATAAAAAGATTTCTTTTAAATAAATCAGGTTTTCTGGAAGTTTATACTTTATATTTTTATAATCTTCTTTTCTAGAACCTAAAAACAGTATACCAAATTTAAACTCTTTCATGTTTGTTATTAACTGGTGTATCCAAGTAGAAACGCCACCGCTTATGTAAGGATATGTACCCTCTGCTATTATAAGTATGTCTATCATATTAATTGCACCAAAAGTTTATTATGTTGTTGGACACAAGATTCACCGAAAAAGATTTATCCTTTTTATACTCTTCGCAATAGGTTTTTATATCGTTAAAGCGCCTTTGATAAAATAAAGATTCTAGTAAATATGGCATTATCTTGGATTTATCCTTGGTTAATCTAAAAGCTTTTAAAAGAAGTCTAGAAGCTTCTTTATATCTTCCCTCTCTTAAATAAGTTCTTCCTAATATGTGAAACACTGTATCGTCTTCAAGCTTTTCAGACAAATTTAGCAAAATATCTTTTAACTTTTTCTCGTAAAGATGCCTCAAGTCTTCATCCACTACGCCAAAAAGTATCATCTCCCATATAACTATTGCTATTTTTTTTAATATTGATAAGTCTTGATTTTTTTCATAAAGTGTCTCTAAGTTTGATAGCATTGAAAAGTATGCTTTTTCTACTTGTTCAAGATAGCCAAAAGCTAATAGTCTGTTCTCATCGTGTTTTGATGATAATACGGACTTTAGGTTTTTTGCGAACCTAATATCTTTGGTATTTAGTATTGCATAAAGGGCTGGCGAAGGTATATTGTTGTTAGCTAGTGCTTTTTCTCCGACGGGTCTTTTTTCTAGCTCCCAATCACGAACATAAGACTTCAATGTCTCAAAATCTATCACAGGTTTTTGTGAAATTAGAGCGCTTACTAATATTAACGATAAAATTGAAAAGATAGGGCCTAAGGTTAAATTAAGCACAAATAAAACAATTAAATATATGTTTTTTTTCTGAAAGCGCTTCGGAATAAAGACAAAAAAAACGATAGCGAATATAAGGCTTATCAAGATATAAATGATGGTATACCACAAACTACTTAAAATCATAAGCTATACTCATTTACCAAGTATATACCCTCAAGCTCCAGCTCATTCTTTTCAAAAGCAAGCCTCTCTAAAAACTTATCTGCCCCAGTTCTAGTTGCAAAATAAAGTAAAATATAAAAATAATAAATACCGTTATTTTTTTCAATACAGTAAACATCAGAACCTCTTATCTTACCTTGTATGTAATCTGTTTTATCTTTGTTTGATTTAAATATTATAATGTAAGATTCAATATTATACTCTTCATAAAGGTTTCTACTATATAGCAATTCTTTAGTGAAATCTATGGAGCATACTATTCTTTTTATTAGCTTTGGTGCTGTTTCAATAAATTCTGCACTTTCTGCTGTATATCCAAGCAAAATTCTCATATAATCCATCACTTCTTCTTGTAAATATGTAAATGCTATATCTTTGATGCAAAGAAAATAAGATTTTGATGTTTTTTGATAAGATATAACTGCTAACATGTTGGTGTCTGTGCTTTCAGATAAACTTGTGATTGGTACATACAAACTACTCTTTTCTTCAAGAGCTTTAACAAAGAGTTTGTCTTTTTCCACATTGCTAAAGTCTGTGTTGCTAGCTAATATGTCTATGCTTTTATCCTCGCTCACCCTTAGAATACAAGCCTCTCTTAGAGCAAAATTATGATATAATACATCCAAAAGAAATTCAAACAATATATTGATATCTTGTGTATCGTAGGCTTTTTGTCTTAAAGAACTCATCATGTCCCTTAGGCTATAGTTTCTTCTCACATAATAATTTTCAAGCTCTTTGTGGGACAAATTTAGCAAAAAAAAGTTTTTTCTAAGCCTTTCAAGGGCTTCTTTTGTAGTGTAAAGCTCTATATAAGCTAGATTTATCTTTTTTTGCCAGTGATATTTAAATTCATTGGCAATTAAAATAATTGCCACGTTCCATAGGAAGTAAGTATAGTCTATATTCTTATATAGAAAGAAACTTAGGCAAAATACTAAAAATATCAGCGATAGCCCCGCCAATGCCCCGTAGTAAAGACCTATGAATAACGAGAGCAGCGTTAAAGGACTAAATTTAGAGTTAATGGAGAAAACATCATTTTTATTTAAGAAAAACCCGATTAGGAAGTATATTAATATAACTATGATGATTTCTGCAAATATTATAACAAGTGAAGTATCTGTTTTTTTGGACAAAGAGCCTACATCAGAATCATCTAGCGTATTTTTCCTAATTTTTTTTAAAAAGCGCATATATATATGTATATATCGGCTAAGGTATGAGGCTTTTTAGAAGTGTCGTGGTAATTTTACCCAGTGAACTGTTTATCAAACCAGTTTGTGAGCCGGTGGCACTCCAAACAACGTTGTTATTTTTGTTTATGAGCATTATGCTGACACTTACCGCAGGTTGGCCATCTATACCGGTTTTATATCTATATTCGTTTACAGTTCCAGTGACCACATAGTCAGCTCCGTTTTCAAAAGCCTCTTTTTCTAAGGTTTTTAGGTTTTTTTGCTTTAAATATACAATATTGTTTTTTACCTTATAGCCTTTATCAATCATAATAGCATACAATATAGAGGCCACTCGTTTGCCTGCTTGCGGGGTTTCTGTATAATTTACAAAAGGCAATACCGCGTAAACATTATCTTTATTCCAAGCATCATCTTTTTTGGTATCATAAGACTTAACAGCTCCCGCACAGGAGTAAAATACTGTAGAAA
>CAZTLC010000078.1:0-5475 GCA_964614295.1 uncultured Aquificaceae bacterium
ACGATAGCAGGCCAGGTGGCTACTGTGATAGCCAAAACAAACAGCTCCCGAAGCTGAACTCGCTCTCGCTGCTTAATTAAGAGCAGCGCGTCCTTGTTGGCTTTGACACCTTGGCTAACAAAGGGCGTCAGAGAAAGGTGTCCTGGCTGGTAGTTTGCTATCTTGTACCAAACCAGTATTTAAGATAGCCTGGGGTTGTAGTTTTTCATAGGTTTTACTACAAACCCAGTATCATAAAACCTATGTAAGCCTGTAGAAGTCGTTTGTCCCGGTTCTGATGGACGCGGGTTCGATTCCCGCCGCCTCCACCAAAAATATAAAAAGCCAAAATAAAGATTATTTTTCATAGCATGAATCTCTTCAATGGTTTAAAATAATTAAAAGCCTAAAAACTGGAGGTATAAACGATGGCAAAAATTTACTACGACGAAGATGCATCACTGGGCATATTGGCTATGAAAACAGTAGCTATAGTAGGATATGGTTCTCAAGGACACGCCCACGCTCTCAATCTAAGAGACAGTGGTATAAGAGTTATAGTGGCTTTGGATGATAAAAGCCCTCACAGAAAAACCGCCATGGACGATGGCTTTAGTGTTTATACTACATCAAAAGCTACTCAAGAAGCTGATGTGATAATGATACTAACACCAGATACGGTACAACCAGCAGTTTATAAAGAGTGCATAGAGCCAAATTTAACTCCTGGTAAAGCCATAGCTTTTGCTCACGGTTTTAATATACATTTTGGTCAAATAGTGCCACCTAAAGATGTAGATGTATTTATGGTAGCTCCAAAAGGACCAGGGCATCTGGTGAGATGGATGTATGAAGAAGGAAAAGGAGTGCCAGCCCTTGTATCTATCCATCAAGACGCTACAGGTTCTTGCAGAGATATAGCATTAGCTTATGCAAAAGGTATAGGTGCCACAAGAGCGGGAGTGATAGAAACTACTTTTAGAGAAGAGACCGAAACAGACTTATTTGGCGAGCAAGCAGTTCTTTGTGGTGGTGCCACAGCTCTTATCAAAGCTGGTTTTGAAACGTTGGTAGAGGCCGGCTATCAACCTGAGATGGCCTATTTTGAATGTCTTCACGAGTTGAAACTTATAGTAGACTTGATATATCAACATGGTATAGCTGGAATGAGATACTCTATATCAGATACGGCAAAATACGGTGATGTCACAAGAGGTGCTAGGATATACGAGGCTGTTAAACCCCTTATGGAACAGATGCTAAAAGAAATTCAAGACGGTGAGTTTGCTAGAGAATGGATATTGGAAAACCAAGCCAACAGACCTGTTTACAATGCTCTTTTAAACAAGGACAAAGAACATTTGGTAGAAAAGGTTGGTAAAGAGTTAAGACAGATGATGCCTTGGTTATCTGGTAAAGAATTAAAATGAATCTTACTAAAAAACGTTATAAGCTAAAAAAACTATACGCACCAATGGGATATGTGTTTGTAAAGATGCACATGTCCCCCAATGTTATAACGCTTTTGTCCTTAGCTTTTGGACTTACCAGCGCTTATTTTTTCTATATACATAAACCCCTCACAGGAGCATCATTTCTTATAATATCTGGCTTTTTAGATTTAATGGACGGCGTAGTGGCAAGGCTTGAAGACAAAGCCTCTAAGTTTGGGGCAGCCTTTGATTGGATAGCCGATAAAACTGTAGATGGTTTTATATTGGGTTCCATAGGATTTAGCTACGGTTCTCCCTTTATAGCTATAAGCGCTATCACATTTTCAATGCTTCATACGTTTATAAAACCTGTAGTTTACGCAGAGATTGGCTTTTCTGAAAGACAAAAAGGTAAGATAGATGACCCTTTAGAAGGAATAGGCTTTTTTGGCAGGCCAGAAACCCACATAAGTATAGTACTTTTTAGTATATTAGAACGTATAAATCCTATCTTTGGCCTTCATCTTGGTATAAAGCTTATAGTGCTTTTTACGTTTGGTTCGCTTTTAATAAGGATATTGTATCTTTTAAAAAAATACGGGAAGGATTATGAATAATCAAGACAAACCATATGTGATAATAGTGTCTGAACTAACGTTAGATGGTAAACTCACGCTTTATCGGGGGGCTTCCTCAAAAGAACTTATGACCCTTATGGATGAGGAGGCTTATAGGTATCTTCACGAGATAAGGGCAAAAGTTGATGCTATTATGGTGGGATGTGAAACCATAAGAACAGACAATCCAAGCCTAACAGTAAGGTATGTAAAAGGCAAAAATCCTATAAGGGTGATACCTTGTTCTACCGCAAATATACCCCTTGATGCCAACGTGCTCTCAAAAGATGCTCATACCATCATAGTCACCACACAAAGAGCTCCCGAAGAAAAGATAAAGAAACTTACTGAAATGGGCATAGAAGTTATGGTAGCAGGAGATTATCTTGTAGATTTTGAGCTTTTATTAAAAAAGTTAAGAGAAAAAGATATAAAAAGCCTTATGGTAGAAGGAGGGTCTTCTATAAACTGGGAGCTCTGTAAATTAAAAGCTGTAAACGAAATCCGTATCATACATCTTCCCGTGATAGTGGGTGGTGAAAATGTACCTACGCTAGTAGGTGGAGAAGGTTTTAAGATGTTAAACAACATACTTCATCTTAGGCTAAGGGCACATTTTAAAAGAGGATACCATCTCATAACCGAGTGGGAAGTGGTATAATAAAGGTATAAATTTTTGGAGGTATCTATATGATAGAAGAACAACAAGAAGGTTATTACGCAGTGCCCTTTACCATAGTAGGGCTGTTTCTTACTAACAAAGATGTAGAGCAAAGCATCAGGGAGGAGATAAGCCCAGAAGAGCTAGAAAGGCTACAGGAGATAATAGCTAAGATGCTCTTTACCTCTGGTGTCAATGTAGCTTTGTATCCTGGCGTAGTTCCACCAGACCAAGCTGTAGAAGCTGTAAACGAATTAGAAGACCTCATCATGGGTGAGGGAGAAGAATGACGCTTTCTATTGCCTTATGCGGCTTTTTAGGTCGCATGGGTAATAGTATTATAGAAGTTTCTAAAAGCTACAAAGACTTAAGTATAAAAGCGGGTATAGACAAAGAAGAGAACATAAAAGGCAAAACCTTCTCTTTAGACTATGTATCTTCTAATTTAAACGACGTCATTGACTATATAGACGTAGTTATAGAGTTTACCGGCAATGAAGAAGCTACTGTCAAAAATACCTTTATATGCAAAGAGCATAGAAAACCTATTGTTATAGGCACCACAGGTCTAAAAGAAGAAAAGCTTAATATTATCAAAGATTGTTCTAAAGATATACCTATAGTTTTTTCTCCAAATATGAGTCTTGGTGTAAATGTACTTTTTAAGCTTTTAGAAATAGCTGTAAAAGCCCTAAAAGACAAAGATTATGATATAGAGATAGCTGAGATACATCATCGCTTTAAAAAAGATGCACCCTCTGGCACCGCTTTAAGGCTTTTAGAAGTAATAAAAAAAGAGCTTCCAGATACAAAAGATATCTTTGGAAGAGAAGGGATATCGCCAAGGGAAGATGACGAAGTAGGAGTTTTTGCCATAAGAGGAGGAGATATTGTGGGAGAGCATACTGTTTATATGTTTGGTATGGGTGAAAGGCTGGAGCTTACCCACAGAGCTACCGATAGAAAGATATTTGCAAAAGGTTCTTTAGAAGCTGCCAGATGGGTTTACGGAAAGCCCAGCGGTTTTTATTCTATGTTTGACGTGCTTGGATTATGAAAATCTATAGTCTTTTGCTGGATAAGACTTATAAGCCCTTAACACTGCTTGATTATAAAAAATCTTTTTTGTTAGAATATACCCAAAGGGCTACAGTGATTGAATATCATCCTTACGCTGTGATAAGGTCTACTTACAACACTTACAAAGTACCTATAGTACTTAAAACCAATGCTTTATCAAAAACCTTTTACAAGAATATACCCACCCGCTATAACGTCTATGTTAGAGACAACTTTACCTGCGGATACTGTGGCAAGGTATGTAGCGATAACGAAATTACCGTAGACCATATAATACCTGTATCAAAGGGAGGCAAGTGGAGTTGGGACAACTTAGTAACTGCTTGTGAGACTTGCAACGCCAAGAAGTCAGACAACATCATCATGCCAGTATATATAAAACCACATAAACCCCAATACTTCACACTGCTTTTAAAAGAGCATATCAAAAAAATGGACGAGACGGTCTTAAACATTATTAGACCCTATTGCCAAAATTACCTAAAAGAGATATCCTAAAATTTATTTTATGTTATAATATTAGCTTAAAATATTTGTAAAAGGAGTATAGTATGGCAGTATGTTTTGTTTGTAATAAGAAGCCTGTTTATGGTAAAAGCGTGACATTTTCTGCAGAAAGAAACTCACGTGTTTTCAAACCAAACCTTCAAAGGGTGAAAATACGCATGCCAGATGGCACCACGAAGCGTGTAATGGTATGTACCAAGTGTTTAAAGGCAGGAAAAGTAGTAAAAGCTGTTTGAACTATATATGACATAAAACCTTTCTAAAAAATAAAAATATAATATATTTTTCTATATGAAAGTATTTGTGGCAGGGGGCACTGGGTTTGTAGGAAAGTATGTTGTAGAAGCGCTCTCCAAAACCAATCATTCTTACAAACTCCTAACTCGTAGAAAAGTAGATAAACCTCATATATTAGTAGATTTTTTTGATATCAAAAGCCTAAAAAACGTTTTTGAAGAAGAAAAACCAGAAGTGCTTATAAACCTCATAGGTATTTTGGTGGAACAACCATCAAAAGGTATAACTTTTGAACATATACACTATATTTTACCAAAAAACCTTTATACAGTAGCCAAAGAATATGGTATAAAGCATATAATCCACATGAGCGCTTTAGGAGTATCAGAAGAAGCGCCTTCTATGTATCACCATACCAAGCTTTTAGCAGAAAAATTTTTAATATCCCTTGATATACCTTATACTATTATAAGGCCTTCTTTAATCATAGGACCAGAACAAAGGCTCTTTAGAGATTTAGACTTTTTTGGCAAATACTTTCATCTTATGGCTCACCCTGGAATTTTGCCTTATTATTTTGCTCCTGTGGATGTTAGAGATGTAGCTTTTGTCTTTATAAAAGCCATAGACGAAGATAGTTTAAAAAATAAAATTTTAGAACTTTGTGGTAAAAAAGCTGTATCTTTTGATAAGCTTTTAAAAGATAGTTTTAGGCTTTTAGGAAGAAGAGCCCTAATACTTAGATTACCAAAGCCTCTTATGTATGTGAGCGGTGCTGTAGTTGAGAAGATATTAGAGCCACCACCTTTTAGTAAAGACCAAATACTTATGATGTATAAAAACAACATTTGCAAAGGACAAGACCCGTGGTCTCTCATAGGAAAAGAACCAATCCATTATGAAGAATCTTTAGAATGGGCTATAGAAACCTACAAATCAAAGGCTAAAACATAGTCTGAAG
>CAZTLC010000079.1:0-5406 GCA_964614295.1 uncultured Aquificaceae bacterium
TTATAATTGTTTGAAGGGAGATAGTTTATGGCAACAAAAAGTGGTGTCATAGTAGATGTAGTATCCATACAAAAGTATATTTTCCAAAGTAATAGGCTAAAGCACAATATAGGTGCTTCTTTCATAGTGGATAAGATGTATGATTATCCAATGTATGAGGCTTTTAGAAGGATAAAAGCAGAAAATAATAAGGATTTTGAAATAGGTTATATAGGTGGGGGCAATGCTCTGATATTGTTTGAGGATAAGGGTATGGCTATAAACTTTATAAAAAAATACTCTATAGTGCTGATGGAGTATTTTCCTGGACTTATACCTGCTTTTGGAATGATAGAGGACTTTGATACGGAAAATACCAAAGAATCTTTAGAGAGAATTCACAAAGTGCTAAGAGAAAATAAATCTAAATATTTTCCAAACGTAAATATACAACATTTTGGGATTACGAAAGACTGCGTTGAAACCTTTGAAAGCGCAGAACTCTATTATGAAGAAACTTTTATATCAAAGAGCGTGTTGGCAAAGATAAAAGCCTCAGAAAAAGCCACAGACCAGTTTGATAAGTATATAGATGACAATAAGAAAAGTAGATATAAATTTCCAGCAGAGCTTTTAAAATGCTCTATGGATTATACTTCAGAGAAGAAAAAAGACTTTAACCCTTACATAGCTTTGGTACACATAGACGGAAATAAGATGGGGGAGAGATTTAGAAGTCTCAACTCTTTAGAAGAGGTTAGAGAGCTATCAAAGAGCGTTATAAAAGCCACCGAAGAATCTCTAAGGAGTATGATAAGAAGGATTATAAGCCTTCACGAAAATTCCCATATATGCCTAGTAAAGGATAGTGACGGAAGATATATACTTCCTATGAGACCTATCGTGCTTGGGGGAGACGATATAACCTTTGTTTGCGATGCTGTGTTAGGACTTGAGCTTACAAAATATTTTATAGACACATTTTCTAAGCAACAAGCTTTTGACAAAAAGCCTTTGAGTGCTTGTGCCGGTATGTTTGTGTTTAAATCTAAATATCCTTTCTATAGAGCTTACATGGTGGTGGAGGACCTTATAAAAGAAGCAAAGAAAAAATCAAGGGAGAAAGAGGGCTCCTACGTTAGTTTTGCCATATTGAGTGGAGGTTTTACAGGCGATTGGGAACACTTTGCCAAATCTTACTATCAAGGAGTGGAAGGAAACGTAAGATTTAGCCCTTATAATATAAACGAGTTAAACAGCCTATTTAAGCTAAGCTACTATTTTAAAAAACACTGGCCTTCTTCAAAGCTTCACAGATTAAAGGAGCTTTTATTTGATAAAAAGAATGATGTTGTTAGATTTTTAAAAGAACAACAAGAAAGATTTAAACTTACACTGCCAGAGTATGATGGCTATGAAAAAGATATATGGAAAGATGGGAAAACACCTTATTTTGATGCAATAGAGATGGTAGATTTCTTACCATCTGAAGAAGAGGTGAAATGCGATGAAGATTGAACTAAAGACCTTATCTTATGTTTTGGTGGCCTCTGGTGAGGGAGAAGGTATTATAGACAAAGACTCTGTATTTGATGAGTTTGGAATACCTTATATCCCTTCAAAAAGGATAAAAGGGATATTAAGAGACAGCGCCTTGGAGATTACACAGATGTTTGGTCTAGGCGAGAGCTTAGTGAATAAGCTCTTTGGTAAACAAGGAGAAAAGCATGCAAAAATACATATATCAAACCTTTATATAAAAAACTATGAGCACATCAAAAAAGAGTTAAAGGTATTAAAACAAGATGATAAGTATAAAAATATCTTACACCCACAAAAGGTAAAAACCAGCTTTTCAGATACTAGATACCATACTGCCATAGACGAAGATACTCAAACTGCCAAAAAAAATACTTTGAGGGTATTTAGAGTATTAAAAGAGAATCTTGAATTTGAGGGCGATATAGAGACAGAATCATTAGAAGACCAAGAAAAGGCACTTTTATACCTTAGCGTGCTACACACAAAATATATGGGTATGTCAAGACACAATGGATATGGAAAGATAGAGCTCAAGATAAAAGGCATGGAAGATATGTCTTTAAATAAGGCAATTGAGCTTTTAAGTGCTTCAAATACATTAGAATTTCAAGAGATAGTCCAAGATATACCAGACACTATAAAGCTTTCAAATGAAGAGGATATCCTTGAATTTGAGATAACATTGTTAGAACCAGCCGTTTTATCAAGACGTTCAGACCAAAGTACCGTAGGAACGATAGAGTATATACCGGGTTCTACTATAAGAGGTGTTTTGTCTAAGGCTTTTAAGGAAAATATAAATCATTATATGGAAAAGATATACGTTTCAAATGCTTACCTTGAAGGCTTAAAACCGCTTCCTTTTTTTATTCAAGAGGATAAAAACGCCAATATCTTATCTGTCTTTAAAGATTACGATACAACAAAAACTATAGCTGACGCCAAACCAATGTATGGTTTTTTCAAAATTGATAACGGCTCTTTGTATATTGCAAAACCAGAGTATGTGTTTTATTTTCACCACAATCTAAAAGGAGATATATACTACTATCAAGCTTTAAAAGAGGGTCAAAAGTTTAGAGGATATATAGTATCTGATAAAGCTATATTAGAACATATAAAAAACACCTTTGAAAGGAAATCCATATATATAGGAAAATCAAAGACTGCTCAGTATGGTATGGCAAGCATACATTTTTCTACTAAAAGCCATGAAACCAATATACCCACATCAAATACCTTCGCAATATATGCTACAAGCCAAATAGTTGTTTACAACGAATTTGGATATCCTTCTTTGAATATAGAAGATTTGAGAAGATATTTAGAAGAGGCATTTGATACCAAAATAACCATAAAAAATGCAGTATGTAGACAAACCGAGATAAAGCGATATATAGATGTTTGGAAATCAAAGTCTATGAGGCTTTTAGCTTACGATATAGGTTCGTGCTTTTTGGTATCTTTGGAATCTTTGAAAGAGGACAGGCTAAAAGAAGTTCTTACAAAAGGCATAGGAGAGCTTACCCACATAGGATACGGTAAGATAGATATATTTGAAGATTATCAAAATATACCACCCATAAAGAAGATAGAATCAAAACCGCAAGTAGCTACGGAGCCCACCTATTCTAAAACCATATTGTGGAATACCATAAAAGAAAATCTCATATCATTTGTAAAGTTTAAAGGTTTTGAGGAAGGAGGAAAATTCCATAAGCACATCTCAAATAGCCTCGTAGGTAGATTGAGGATGACAATAGAAAAAGCCCAAAACCAGGAAGATATAAGTGCATTTTTAAAAGATGTCAAAGATAAAAAAGCAGGTAGAGCTTTAAAAGACGTGGATTTGTATGAAGACTTGGAAAACTTTACAAAATCTTTGAAAGACTTTATAAGAAAGTTTGATTATTATGATATACTAGAACGCCATTTTAATAAAGAGTTAACGGAGGAGTTTTATTTTTACTTAGCCAAGATTTATTGGCTTAACTATCTAAGCATGTTAAGGATAAGAAATCAGAAAAACTAAAGAGGGTGAAGACTATGAATGTATTTTTGTTAAAAGGGCAGTTGAGGAATGCATCACCAGTGTTAATAGCCAAAGAAAAATCCAAAGGAGAGTTTACAGATGTAGAGCTATTAAAAGATAGCGATGGCAAGTTTTTCATACCAGGCACTTCTTTTAAAGGAGTATTAAAGCATTACTTTTCAAGAAACTTTGAAAGTAAGTTTATAAAATATTTTTTTGGTTATCATGATATAGAGTCTTTGGCGTTTTTTGAAGATTTAAAGATACAAACCAATCAAGTAATAGAGATAAGGGACGGTATAAAATTAAACGAATATATGGTGGCAGAAAGCGGGGCTAAGTTTGATTATGAGTTGTTGGCACCTGGGAGCGTATTTCAATTAAATATTTTTTTAAAAGTAAAAGATGAGCAAGCAAATGATATAAGGGCGATATTTAAGAGTATTATAAGAGAGCTTTCAGAAGGAAATATAAGGATAGGGGCTTTTACATCAAAAGGTTTTGGGCTTTTAAAAGTAGAAGATATAAAATTATATAGATTTACCTTACCAAAGGATGCTTTAAAATACTTTGAGTTTTTAACGGGCAAAGACACTTATAAAGATTATGAAGATTCGTTAGAAGATGTAGAAGAGTTAAAAAGAAAAGAAAAACTGTGCAAGATAGAACTTCACTGTGAGATAAAAAACTCTTTGATAATAAGGTATTATGGTGGTGTTCAGGATGAAGTGGATGCTTCCCATCTTAAAACAAACGGAAAGCTTACTATAAGTGCCAGCTCTATAAAAGGTGCTCTTAGATTTAGAGCTCAAAGGATAGTAAATACGCTTGGCTTAAAAGAAGATATCGTCCAAGAGCTTTTTGGTAGCGAAAAGGGAAAAACGGGAGAAGGCAAGAAAGCAAAACTCATAATAGACGAGTGTTATATAGAAGATAACGAGGTTTTATCTGAAATAGTGCATAGAATAAGGGTGGATAGGTTTACAGGAGGGGTTATAGAAACAGCTCTTATGGATTCAAAACCAATCTGGCACAACAAAGAAAATATAGTATTTAGATTTTTAATAGAAAAGCCAAAAGACAAAGAGATTGGTTTATTGCTTTTAATATTAAAAGATATCTGGAATGAGGATTTACCCATCGGTGGGGAAAAAAGCATCGGAAGGGGGATATTGAAGGGAAAATATATGAAAATAACCTTTGAAGATAGTGTATTTGAAATATATGAAGAAGGAGATAGACTCATTACGAAAGGAAATAAGGAAAAACTTGAAGAGTTTGTAAAATCTTTAGAGGAGGTAGGTTAATGTTTAAAAACATGAGAAAGATAGAACCTATAAATACAAAAAGAAAGGTAATTACGGTAGATATAAAAAATGTTGAAAGTATAAAAGATGAATTTTCTGGTTTTGAAGGGAGCTTTGTAGTAGGGTGGTATCAGGATAAACTTTTGTTTGATATGTTTGATAAGGATTTATCCTTTTATATAAATGAAAATCTTATAAACTTAAGGGTATTTGACAAAGATAAAGAGGTTTTCATATATAAGACAAAAAACTCTTACAAGCTAAGAAAGATAAAAGATGGTGATGGAGAAGAGATGATGTATTTTGACGCAAATCAGATAATGTGGGGGACAAATGCCATTGAACTAGAGCATTGTATAGAAGTGTTTGAAGAAAGAGGTATGAGGTTTTGTTTTCCAAATAGTATGGATTATCTTCTTGCTTTAAAAGAAAATAAACATATGCTCGTATTAAAAACGAGAAACTACGTTGGGTTTTTGGGAAATTATCAGGCTAGCATAGAGGATGTAAGATTTTTAGGTTTTGAAGTAAAACCTTTGGAGGAGT
>CAZTLC010000080.1:0-5375 GCA_964614295.1 uncultured Aquificaceae bacterium
AACCAGATGATTTTCTCAACAAAAAAGAATCAATATGCGTAGTAGGCTTGGGATACGTAGGGCTTCCTTTGGCTATAGCTTTTGCAAGGTATTTTAATGTAATAGGCTTTGACATAAACCAAGTGAGGATAAACGAGCTAAAAGCAGGGATAGACAGGACAAGAGAAACCACAGAAGAAGAGCTAAAAAATAGCAATATAACATTTACTTACAACGAAGAACACATTAAAAAATGCAAGTTTATCATAGTAACTGTGCCAACCCCCATAGATAAACACAAAGTCCCAGATTTAAAACCGATATTTGGCGCTTCCACGATAGTAGGTAGAAATCTACAAAAAGATAGTATAGTGGTGTATGAGTCCACAGTTTATCCTGGGCTTACAGAAGAAGAATGTGTGCCTATATTGGAGAAAGAATCGGGTCTTGTTTGGAAAAAGGATTTTTATGTAGGGTATTCACCGGAGCGTATAAACCCAGGAGACAAGATACATAGATTTGAGAACATAGTAAAGGTAGTTTCAGGAGATACTGATTATAGCCTAAATATCATAAGCGAGTTATATTCAAAAGTAGTAAAAGCAGGTATATTTAAAGCCAAATCTATAAAGGTAGCAGAGGCTGCCAAAGTCATAGAAAACACCCAAAGAGATATAAATATAGCCTTGATGAACGAGCTTTCTATGATTTTTCATAAAATGGGTATAGATACAAAAGATGTATTAGAAGCAGCCTCTACCAAATGGAACTTCCTCAAGTTTGAACCAGGCTTAGTGGGTGGGCATTGCATAAGCGTTGACCCTTACTATCTTACTTTTAAAGCTCAAGAGCTTGGTCATCATCCAGAGGTAATCCTTTCTGGTAGAAGAGTAAACGATAACATGCCAGCTTTTGTAGCACAAAACGTTTTAAAGCTTTTAATAAAAGCAAGAAAACAAATAGAATCTTCAAAAATTTTGATACTTGGATTGTCTTTTAAAGAAAATATTCCTGATATAAGAAATACAAAAGTGTTTGATATTTATAAAGAACTACAAGAGTTTGGCATAAAAGTATACATTTACGACCCTCACGCTTACAAGGACGAAGCATTTAAAGAGTATGAGATTGAACTTCTACAAAACCCACATGCTTTCTCACCCTACGATGCTGTTATAGTGGCAGTCAAACACAACGCTTTTAGTGAATACGATATAAAGTTTTACGAAAACATCATAAGCCCTCCTAGAATTTTAATAGATATAAAAAATTTGTATAACAAAGAACTTTTTACAAAGAAAGGATTTCTTTATTGGAGCTTGTAATGAAAGAGTTAAGAACCGCCGCAAGAGAAACCGCTATAAGAATACTGTATGCATGGGATGTAAATGGTAGCGATATAAACAATATAACCGAAGAGATTATAAGTATGAGTGAGCCGCCTCTTAAAAAAGATGCCAAAAAGTATGTAAAAGTTATAATAAAAAAGTTTGAAGAACACATAGAAACTATAGACAAAGAAATAGCCTCTTATCTTGAAAACTGGAGCTTTGATGATTTGGGAAGCATAGAAAAGGCTATTTTAAGAGCCTCTTTTGCAGAGTTTTTATACATAAAACCTCAAAAATATATACAGGCTATGATAGATTATGTAAATATATCAAACGAATATGGCAACAAAAAAAGTCCTTCTTTTATAAACGGTATACTCTCCAAGTTAGTAAAAAATATTAACAACGATGTATAACCTACTTCTTACAAGAGAAGAGAAAGACAATATAGAATCTCAAAAGATATTTTCTTATTACGGTATAGACACTATAAGCTTACCGATGATAGAAACAATACCAAAAACCTTTGATCTCTCGCATTTTGACTTTGAGGGTATTATTTTCAGCAGCAAAAAAGCTGTTGATATCTTTTTCCAAAACGTATCCATTTGCGAAAATGCAAATATAGATATATACGTTGTAGGAGAAAAGACCAAAGAAGCGTTGCTAAAATACTATCCAAACAAAAACATAACCTTAGGATATACCGTAAAAGACATACTCCCCAAGATAAACAAAAAAGCCCTTTGGATAAGAACAGACTTTGAACTGCCTTCTGATATAAAGAATATGCTAAAAGATAAAGATTTATTTATATTAAAAGCATACGAAACAAGACTTAAGACTTACGATTTAGAAACTGTATTAGATAGTTTAGAAAAAGTAAATGGGGTATTTTTTGGAAGTCCGTCCGCTTTTTTAGGGCTTTTAAAAAATTTGCAAAATTACAAATATCTTTTAAACAAAAAAGATATTTTTGCCATTGGAAACACCACCGCTAATGCTATAAAAAGTGAAGGAATACAAATAACTTATGTACCAGAAAAGCCAAGTGTAGAAAGTATAGCAAACTATATTGCACATATTGGCACATAATTTGCTTATATAAAAATGTATGGATAGAGAATGTTTATTTCAAAACACTATATCGGATGAGTTTATTATAGAAGGTATAGGCATACACTCCGGAAGTGTATCAAGGATAAAATTCCATCCAGCAGAGGAGAATACTGGAATAGTATTTTTTAAAAATGGTCATGAAGTAAAAGCTCATGTGGATAATGTCGTAGATACTTCAAACTCTACATCCATAGGAAACGGTATAGTCACCTTTAGAACTATAGAACATATAATGGCAGCATTATATATAGCCAACATAGACAACATTGTGATAGAGTTTTTAAATTCTGAGGAATCTCCTATTATGGATGGTAGCTCTTGTGAATTTTTTAAGCTTTTAGAAAAACATAGGATTTCTCAAAACGCTACCAAAATTTTTGGAAGACTTACAAACATTATAAGAGTATCAAACGAAGAAAGATATATAATGGCAAAACCTCAAAAAGACCTATCCATTACCTTTGAAGGATTTTTTGGGAATTTTTTAAAACACCAAACTTACACCTACAAAACATATCTGGAAAATCCAGCAAAAGATAGAAATCTTATAAGCGCAAGGACTTTTTGCCATATTGATGATATAGCAAAACTAAAAAAGATGGGACTTGGGAAAGGCGGTTCTTTAGAAAACAACATAGTTCTTACAGATACAGGCGTTTTAAACGAGGGTGGGTTAAGGCATTCCCATGAACCCGTTAGTCATAAAGTCCTGGATTTGATAGGTGATTTATACCTAGCTGGTATAAGATTTTCTGCTGATATATACTCATATATGGGAGGGCATAAACTAAATGTGGAGTTTGTAAAAGAAGCTATAAAACACATAAAAGCGGTAGAACAATTTGAAGTAGCAAAGATAGCTTCTTAAATCATCACAAAGATTTCATGCTATATTAATATAATAACTTTGGAGGTACAAATGAGAAAAAATAAGTTTTTCAAATATGGTATAGCGTTTTCTTTTATAGTGTCTCTTTTAGGATTGAACGCCTGTAGTAAGCTTGAATCCACAAAGTGCCCTAGTCAAAACACCATAACCACCAATATAGAGCACTTCACACCACCTGGGGCTAAAGTAAATGTAGTTGCAGAAAAACCACTAAAACAGATAAAAGGTCTTTGTGAAGTAGTGGTAAAAATAAATGGTGGACTACCTACCGTTATATACACAGATCCAAAAGGCAATTATTTTATAGCAGGACAACTTCTAAATGCTATTACAAAAGAAAACCTTACAGAAAAGACGATGAATCAATTTTTAAAAGTCAGCAAAAACGAAGAATCTAACCTAAATCAATATGTAGCTTTCAGCTATTATAATGGAAAATCTTATTTTGGTACAAATCCACCACCTGCTGACAAATATATATACCTTATCACAGACCCTAAATGTCCATTTTGTCACGAGGCAGAACCACTGATCCAAAAGTGGGCTGACAAAAATGGTGTAGAGGTAAGAGTAATACTTTTCCCATTGCCTATACATCCGGGGGCTTTTCAATCAGCGGTAGGCCTTTGGTGTAACAAAAAAGGTTGGAATAGCCTACATGCAGCCTACAATGCAAAATCACCATTGCCTCAATGTAAAGACGGTGAAGTCTTTATAAATAAATCTATGCAAGAGGCTGTAAAACTTGGTGTTCAAGGTACACCTACCATAATAGGTATGGATGGCAAGATACATCCTGGGGCACCTAGCAGTGAAAAACAATTAGACGAGTGGTTAGGAAAGTAATATAGTTTCTGGCTTTTAAAAGCATGAATATCCTAATAGCAAGCGAAAGATACAAAGAGTTAAGATATCCTCAAAATCATCCTTTAAGAGTGCCGAGGGTATCCCTTATACTAAATTACCTTAAAGCTTTAAATTTTGATGCAAACTATACAGAAGGAAGAAACACTACCATAGAAGAGCTTCTTTTTCATACAAAAGTCTATATAGACACACTAATGGAATCGGATACTACCATGAAGAGTTTATATCTTTCAGCCCAGCTAGTGGCATGCATCGTGCTATGAAGTCAAGAATTAATGGCTTTTGCTTTTTAAATGACCCAGTGATTGCAACTGAGTATTATAGATTTGGACACTCATCATCCAGATGGTGTTCAAAATGCTTTTTACGATTCAAAAGATGTATTTTTGATAAGCTTACATCAATCCTCAGAATATGCTTTTCCATAAAGTAGGCTACGCTGATGAGCTTGGCGTAGGAGAAAAATTCTTATCTTTCAAAGTTTAATCTATCAAATAACATATATATAAAAGCTATAAATATTATAAAAGCCTACACCAAAAGATTTATACTCTTAGATAGTAAAGGATGTAACCCTATAAGTTTAGCTAGAACCTGGTCTTTGATATGGCTTTATATAGAAGGGATAAATCCAAAAATATAAAGATAACAAAAAAGCAAAAGAGCTTTTAGAATCCGTTGATTATGAAGACTTTAGCGAACTAATAGATAAACATCTATACAATAGATACTATCTTAGACGAGCCCAAAGAAGGAGATATAAGGATAAAAAATATCTTGAAAAAATATTTTCTTTGCATAAATTTATAATATGATGGTATAATCATAGGATTATATCACTAATTTAAATTATTTTGGAGGTTAGTTTATGGAAACTATGGAAAAACAAAAGAGTAACATAGATCAAAAGATAAGATTCTTAAAAAGCGTTGGCATATTTGAAAATATGTCTAACGATGAAATAAAGGAAGTTGCAAGTCTCTTGAACTCAAGAGATTATAGAAAAAACGAGTATATATTCTTTGAAGAAGAGTCAGAACCAGGGCTTTTTATCCTTATGGATGGTATAGTAAAGCTTATCAAAGAAACCCAAGACGGTCGCACTATCATAGTAAGGCTTATATTTCCAAAAGACACCTTTGGATGGATTGAGTGGGGTGGGTCTAGCGTAAAATCTAAGATAAAGACCA
>CAZTLC010000081.1:0-5302 GCA_964614295.1 uncultured Aquificaceae bacterium
ATGCAAGATTTTTTTAACAATCCAGGAGCTTCACAGCTTTATCAGACATCGTTGAACTTACAGATACCTATATGGATGGGGGGTAAGGTGCAAGCCTATGAAGATGCTTCTTATCATGCTCTTAGAAGCGCCAAAAAAGAGCTTACTCAAACAGAGCAAGACATAGTGTATAGCGTATATAAAGCATATTTGGGTGGACTTTTGGCAAAAGAAGGAATATTGCTTGCTACCCAAGCGGTAGAAGATGCAAAAAAACATGTTGAAATGGCAAAAGCCTATTATAAAACTGGTATGGCGCTTTTTTCAGACACCTTAAGGGCAAAAGTTTATCTTCATCAAGCCGAACAAAAATTGGTAGAGGCTAAAAACAACTATAAAACCGCCAGAAGAGCGTTGTTTTTGCTTATGGATAAACCCTATGAAGATGTTGATTTAAAAGGACATCTTTATTGCCCAAGCCATATAGATAGAGATGCTCTTGTAAAAGCGGTATATCAAAAATCTCAAATAAAATCTATGGAAGAGAAACTACAAGCTTTAAAATCTATGAAAAGAGCTTATGTGGGTGATTATCTACCACAAGTGGGTGCTTTTGCCTCTTATTCTTTGTTTGATAATTCTACGCCCCTTGGAGCTACTGCCAACGGATATATGGTGGGAGTTGGTATAAATTGGAATTTGTTTGATGGTTTGACGGCTTTTAATAAGATAAGAAGTCTTAATGAACAAAAGCTTATGCTAAGCTCTTACATAGATTATATGGCAAAAGGTTCAATATTTAAGATAAACAAAGCCTTAGCAGATTATGAAAACGCTTTAGCCTCTATGAAATATGCCACTAAAGAAGAAGAGGAGTCAAAAGCTACTTTAAAAGTGATGGATCAACGATATAAAGTAGGTTTGGTAAAGATAACAGATGTTATAGATGCTGAAACCCAATACGATAAGGCGAGATTTGATTTGGCAAAAGCTCTATACGATTGTAATTTAGCTTATATAAAAAGCTTGTATCAAGCAGGTTTATTAAACAAGGAGGTAAACTAGTATGAACGCTTTTAAGAAGTACGTTCTTTACTTTATAATACCTATGATAGTTATTATCCTTTGGTTGGGTGGATTTTTTGAGCACAAGATATCCCCCGGTGAAAAGCCTTTGAAACCTAAAGTTATTACAAATGTTAAAGTTATCACGGTAAGCTCTTCCACACCTATAGAGGAAGAATTTGACGGTGTGGTAAGTGCCAAAAACCACGCTGCTATCTCTACAAGGCTTATGAGTAAAGTAATAGGGGTATATGTAAAAGATGGAGATTGTGTAAAAAGAGGTCAGCTTCTTGTGAAGCTTGACACAAGAGATATATCTAGTATGGTGGCTCAAGCTAATTATGGGGCTAAACAAGCCCAGGACCAACTAAAAGCTGCAGAAGCTAATTTACAAGCAGTATCAAAAACCTATCAGAGGTTTCAAAAGCTCATAACATCAGGAGCTGTTACAAGGCAAGAATACGACGAAGTGAAAGCCAAGTACGAAGCCGCCAAAGCTATGGTAGAACAAGCCAAAAATGCAATACTTGCCGCCAAGGCTGGTGCCTCTGCCGCTGGTGCTAATTTAGCTTATGCCAATATTACAGCGCCCTTTTCAGGTTGTATATACATGAAAAATGTAAATGTAGGGGATATAGCGGCTCCTGGTATGCCTCTTATGATGATAGATAAACCTCCTTATAGGGTGGATGTGGCATTACCAGAAAAGTATATAAACAAGATTAACACAGGAGAAACTTTAAAGGTATATATAGGCGGTATAGATAAAACTGTGGAAGGTGTAGTCAAGGAGGTATCTAAAAATCTAAACCCAATGTCACATACATTTGATGTAAAAATAGATATACCAAATGAAGATGGTATTACCAGCGGACTCTATGCAAAGGTTTATATTCCTAAAAGCCAAGAAACCGTTGTTACCATACCAAAGGACGCTTTGTTTAAATGGGACGATATAGACGCTGTATGGCTTGTGGACAAAAACAACATTACCCATATGCAATTTGTGAAGCTTGGTCAAAGGGTGGAAAATAGCTATGTGGTTTTATCTGGTTTAAAGCCTGGAGATAGGATAGTGGAAGGCAATGTATATAACGTTTGCGATAAATGTAAAATAGGAGACTGATATGTACGGAATAGCTGGAAGGATAGCAAAATACTTTATAGATTCCAAGCTTACACCGATAATGATAATAGTTCTTTTGGCACTTGGTATATTTGCCGTTGTAACTACGCCCAAAGAAGAAGACCCAGATATAGTAGTACCCATGATAGATATAATGATACCTTACCCTGGGGCTACTCCAAGAGAAGTAGAAAAGCGCGTAGTGACACCTTTAGAGAAAAAGTTATGGGAATTAAAGGATATCTCTTATATATATAGTGCTTCTGGAGATGGGTATGGTCTTGTAACGGCCAGATTTCATGTAGGCACCGACCCAGTAAAGGCGCTGGTGGAATTAAATGCCAAGATGATGGCTTCTTTAAACTTAGTCCCTCCGGGTGTTCAGCTTCCACCCCTTATTAAGGCAAGATCTATTGACGATGTTCCTATTATGACGCTGACTTTGTGGGGTAAGGGTTATGATTATTATTCATTAAGAAGAATTGCTGATACTTTAGATAACGAACTAAAAACTGTTACAAATGTAGCCCAGGTGCATGTATATGGTGGGCAGCCAAGAAAACTAAGAGTGCTTTTAGACCCAGCCAAAGAAGCAGCTTACGGACTTTCTCCAGCTTATATAGTTCATATCATTCAAGAGGCGAACCAAGAGTTGCCTAGTGGTTATATAAATCAAAACAACACCCTTTATTACGTAAAAACCGGGAACTTCATAAGGTCAAAACAAGACTTAGAAGACTTGGTGGTAGGATGGTACGGTGGGAAGCCTGTATATTTGAGAGATGTGGCAACTATAACCGATGGGCCAGGTGGTGTGCACGATTATGTCACTATGGGATTTGGAGCTGCTTCAAAGAAATACGGCTCTCCTATGTATCCAGCAGTAACCATATCCATAGCTAAAAGAGCTGGTACAAATGCTGTTAATGTGGCTAACGATGTACTTAAAAAAATAGATGCTTTGAAAGGCACCGTGATACCAGCCAGTTTACATATAACTGTTACAAGAAACTATGGTAAGTCTGCCCAGAATAAATCAAATGAACTGATAGAACACCTTTTCATAGCCACTGCTTCTGTGATTCTTCTTATGGCTGTAGCTCTTGGTATAAGAGAATCTGCTATCGTTGCTATAGCTGTCCCTGTAACGCTTGCCTTTGCGCTATTCTTTAGTAAGCTATACGGATTTACTATAAATAGGGTCACTCTCTTTGCTCTCATCTTTTCCATTGGTATATTGGTGGATGCTGCTATTGTGGTAGTTGAAAATATTCATAGATGGTTTGAATTTTTCCCAGAACTACCTAAACATGATGCTATTGTAAGAGCTACTGATGAGGTTGGAAACCCCACCATACTTGCCACATTTACTATCATAGCCGCTTTGATGCCCATGGCTTTTGTGGGTGGTTTGATGGGTCCTTACATGAGACCTATACCTGTTAATGCCAGTGCTGCAATACTGTTTTCTCTTTGGGTGGCATTTACAATAACGCCTTGGGCAGCTTATAAATTTTTAAAGCATGAGCATACTCATGATAAAAGCGATAAACCCGTAATCAATATAAAGGATACGGTGTTCTGGAAACTTTACTGTAAGATGGTAGAACCGCTTCTCATATCAAAGTCAAAAAGGGTTTTATTTTATGTAGCGGTTTGGTCTTTGCTTGGTATATCCATAGTCCTAATACTCTCAAGGGCTGTTATAGTAAAGATGCTTCCTTTTGATAATAAATCTGAGTTATCTGTGGTTTTAAACATGCCAGAGGATACTACTGTAGAACAAACTTATCTTGTAGCTAAAAAGATAGCTGATTATATAGCAAAACAGAAAGAGGTAAAGTATTATCAAATATATGCTGGTTTACCAGAACCTTATGATTTTAATGGACTTGTAAGACACTATTATCTTAGGACAAGACCATACTATGCTCAGATAGCCATAGAACTTGTTGGAAAAGATAAGAGGAAGATGGAATCTCATGCTTTTGCCCAATATATAAGACCTATGGTGCAAAAGATAGCCTATTCTATGGGAGCTTCCTATGTCGGAGTTACGGAAGTACCTCCTGGTCCTCCTGTTTTAGACCCTATAGTGGCAGAAATATATGGACCGACCCTTTCTTCTGAAAGAGCTTTTGCTTTACAAGTTTTAAAGCTTTTTAGAAAGGATAAGGAGATAACGGATAGCGGTATATATTTAGAATCAAATGCTCCTCAGATGGATTTTGTTATTGACCAAGCGAGAGCTGCTCAATTTGGAGTCTCCAAAGAAGATATAGTGAGAACTTTAAGGGTGGCCACCGCTGGCTATGATGCTGGTATTATGCAATCTACAGACACTGAGGCTGTTCCAATAGAGGTTAGAATTGCAAGGCCATATAGGACTTTACAAAATCTTGAAAACTTGGAGATACCAAATAAAAAAGGTCAACTTATACCTCTTTCTAACCTTATAAAAGTAGTGAAAAAGCCTATACATAAGACCATATACCATGAAAATTTGAGAAGGGTGGTTTATGTAATAGGTGATGTGGCCAAAGGGGCTGGTGCACCGTTTTATAGCATATGGGATATAAGGAAGAAGGTTTTGAGTATACCTAACCCTTACGGACACGTTTCTGAACTTTGGATGTCTTTCCCTAAAATCACCAATCATATATATGTAAGATGGGGTGGTGAGATGTATATCACACTTCAAGTCTTTAGGGATTTGGGTGTTGCCTTTGCGGGTGCGCTTTTTATAATCTATGTGCTCATAGTAGGATGGTTTAAAGATTTTAAAACTCCTGGCATTATCATGTCTCCAATACCTCTTACATTGGTAGGTATAATACCAGGACATTTCATAATGCACGCTTTCTTTACGGCTACTTCCATGATAGGGTTTATAGCTTTGGCGGGTATAATCCTCAGAAATTCAATACTTCTTGTAGAGTTTGCAGAACAGAGGATAAGAGAGGGCGTGCCCCTTCATGTGGCGGTGGTGGAAGCCGGTGTTATAAGGACAAGACCTGTGCTTTTAACAGCTGCAGCTCTTATAGTGGGTGCTTTTGTTATCATATTTGACCCAATATTCAATGGTCTTGCAATATCATTGATATTCGGCACAATTGCTTCCACAGCCCTTAG
>CAZTLC010000082.1:0-5035 GCA_964614295.1 uncultured Aquificaceae bacterium
AAACTTTAAAACATATAAAAAACCATCTAGAGAATATTGAAAAAAGATATGATTTTAAGTTTAGCTGGATAGGTTTAAAGAAAAGCGATTATACGGTATTTCCGCTAATCATTTCAAAAGAAAATGAAGATTATTTGAAATCTGTTAAACTAAGATGGGATGATTCACCTTATGGTAATGCACCGGTGGGAATGTCTATAAAAACTGGGCAACTTCAATATTCAAATGATATGTTAAATGATACTAGATTTACTCCGGTGTATGAGCTTTTAAAAAGAAAAAAATTTTTGTCAATGATTTCTATACCTTTGTATAAGGATAATAATCAAATATTTGGGGTTTTCGTTGCCTATTCGGATAAGGTAAACTTTTTTAATGAGAAAATTATAAACGATATAATGAAAGATGTTGAAGGGATAAATCAAGAGCTTGTCAAAATCTTTAAAGATAATATAGAAGTAGAAGAGAAAATGAATGAGTATCTAAGTATGCTATATGACATAATAACATATATAAACAAAGGCACAGCGTCAAACATAGATCCAAAATATTTAGCTGTAGATGTTTTAGATGATTTAGATAAACTATTGAATGCAGATGGTTCTGAGTTTATCATTTACAACAAGACCGATAATAAGGTTGAAATGCTTGTAGCTTCTAATTTATTTTTAGAGAATTTTGAGAAACCATCTTTTGATATAGGAGAATTTGGTGGTTTATCGCCTTTTGTAAAAAATTATATGGAAAAGGAGCATGTGGCAAACATAGATTATGAGCATGATGTTTATGCTTCTAAATGGTTCATAGAAAGAGGTTTAAGATTTATAAACTCTACTTCTATAAATGCTTTTATATATAACAAAGATACGGCATGTATGCTCCTTTTAACAAGAAAAAGTGAAATTCTTATTTCAGAAACAGAGTTAAATATATTAAAGCTAATAAACCAGGCTTTGTTTAGTGTTTTTGTAACAAGAAAATATCTTTCTGATATAGAATCTCTACGTATACACCTAGAGGAAGTAGCTA
Organism: uncultured Aquificaceae bacterium; assembly: GCA_964614295.1. Taxonomy (GTDB): domain Bacteria; phylum Aquificota; class Aquificia; order Aquificales; family Aquificaceae; genus Hydrogenobaculum. The sequence continues at coordinate 1,030 of CAZTLC010000082.1, forward strand.
CAAAAGACCCTTTAACAGGGTTTTATAACAAGGAAATGTTTGATATCTTTTTAGAAAATGAGGTGAGGAAATCTTTGTCAAGAAAGATGCCAAATTCTTTTAGCTATGTATTGATAGATATAGATAACTTCAAATATATAAACGATGCTTATGGATATCAAGCAGGGGATATAATCATAAAAGAGTTAGCTAGCATCATAAAGTCTAATACAAGGAACTCAGATATACTAGCTAGAGTTGGTGGTGATGAATTTGGCATAATAGCGCAAGATACTAAAGCACAATCTATAAAAGTTATAATGGAAAGGATAAATGAAAAGCTTAATTCTCAGCCTATTGTAGTAAACAATCAAAAAATATACATAAGTATTTCAGTAGGAATATCAACATGCTTTGGTGAGGGACACAAAGAGCGTAATGATGCCATAGAAAATGAATTTTTTTGTTCTAAGGAAGAGGTGAAGCTCCTAGCAGAAGAGGCGTTAAGAGAGGCTAAAAGGAGTGGAAAGTCAAATGTGGTAATAAGTTTTCCTAAAGATAAACAAAAACAGCATATATCAAAATATGAACTTATAAATAGAGCTATAAATGAATATCTTATAGAACCGGCTTTTCAACCTATCTTTGATTTGAAGAGCGGTAAGATTTTTGGTTTTGAATCTCTTTGTAGAATAAAATTTAACGAAAGTATAATATATCCAGATCAATTCATAGAAGAAGCAGAGGATTTGGGGCTTATAAATAAGATAGATTTGATAATGATAAGAAAAGCTTGCGAGAGAATTTCAAATATAAACAAGGAACGCAAAGATAAGCCTGATTTTAGGCTTTTTGTAAATATAAGCGCAAAGGCTTTTAAAGATAAATCATTTTTCCAAGAGGTAGTAAATATTGCAAAAACTTATGATATGCAGGATAAACTTTACATAGAAATTACAGAGAGGGAATCACTTTCTACTTTGGAAAAATTTGAAGAGATAGAAGAATTTCTTAAATATTACGGTATAAATTTTGTGATAGATGATTTTGGTAGTGGATACTCTTCATTTTTGTATCTTAAATTTATTAGAACAGAGATACTAAAGATAGATGGTGCTTTTATTAAAAATATGTCAGAAAATGAAAGAGATAAGGCTATAGTCAAAGGTATATACACAACAGCAAAACACCTAAATACAAAGACTTTGGCAGAGTTTATAGAAAATGAAGAAACTTTAAAGGAATTAGAAAAGATAGGTGTAGATTATGGTCAAGGATACTATCTTGGTAAGCCAACTTTTGACTTGGAAAAATTCTTAGACTAATTTATAATATTTGCTATGAAGATAAAAGATTTTCTAAAGGATAACAAGATTAGTATAGGTGATAACGTAAGATTTTTATTAGAAAAATTAGGTAAAGAATATTTGGAAAACGACTTAGAACTAAAACTTGGTGAACCAGCTAAGATGTCAAAGTCAAAAGCCAATACGATAGACCCAGCTCTAGCTATAGAAAAATATGGTGCAGATACCATAAGGCTTTATATACTTTTTGCGGCACCCCCAGAGCAAGATTTTGAATGGATAGAAACTTCTATAGAGGGTGTACATAGATTTTTAAAGAGAATTTATAACTTTGTTAGCATGAATATTTCTATATTAAAAGCTAAATACAATGAAGAAACTAAAAATAAAGACTTATATTACGAAATCAACAGATGTATACAAAGATATAGAAAAGATTTAGAGAAATATCAATTTAATACCATGATAGCTTCTTTGATGGAGCTATTCAACTATCTTAGTGATTTTGAACCAAAAACGGAAGAAGATAAGTCTACTTTAAAGATTGGGGTATTGACGCTTTTAACATTGTTATATCCAATGGCTCCTCATATTGCGAGTGAGCTTTTAGAGATGATTGGGTATGAGGACGATATAACGCTTCCAGAAGTGGATGAGAGCGCTCTTGTAAAAGATAAGATAGAGATACCTGTGCAGATAAGCGGAAAAGTAAGGAGTATAGTTGTGGTTCCCTCTGGGGCTGATGAAAAAACGGTTTTGAAAATAGCGATGCAAGATGAAAAAATTAAGAGACATGTTGATGGTAAACAAATAAAGAAAATCATTTTTATAAAAGATAAGCTTATTAATATAGTAATATGAGCATAGGGAAGAAATTAAAATACATAAGAGAGTCAAAAGGGATATCGAGAAGGGAGTTATCCAAGATGATGGGGAAAGATGAGGTGTCATTTGAGCAGTATCTTTATAAATTGGAATCTGGGAAGATTTTAAATCCTGGTATAGAGCTTATAGAAGCTATATCAAAGGCACTTGGTATAAATACGCAAGAGTTATTGGAAGATTCAGAAGAGCATAAAGATATGCAAGGGCTTTTTGCAATACCAATACTTGATATAAAAGCTGGAGCTGGTAATCCTCTTTATGCTGAGGAATATGTATATGTAAACGATGCTATACCATCAAAGTATGTGAGTGCAATAAAGGTAAAAGGGGATTCAATGGAACCTGTTATAAGAGATGGTGAATATGTGGTTGTAGATACTGCATCAAAAGAGATAATAAACGGAAAGATATATGTTATATCAGATAAAGACGGCGGTCTTTTAATAAGGAGGATATATAAACTAAACAACGGAACTTTAAAGCTTTTACCGGAAAACGAACTTTATAAAAGTCAAACTGTAAAAGCTGATGAGATAAGGATAATAGGCAAAGCTATAAAAGCTGTAAGTCCATCTAGAAAGCTCACCTAAGGATATCTATAAACTATTTTGCCTTTATATATTGTGTAAAATACTTTGGATGTTAGAATACTGTTTATAAAGGGTGAGTTTGATGATTTTGAAGGGTTTATATTCTCATCAAAAATCCACTCGTGATTTGGATGCCAAAGTACTAAGTTAGCGGTAGCACCTTCTTTAATAGTATTTTCAAATCCAAGTATTTTAGCAGGATTTTTAGACATTAATTTTATAAGGCTTTTTATATCTATAACACCATCTTTGACAAGACTCATCATAATAGGTAAAGCTACTTGAAAACCTAGCATGCCTGCTGCCCCTTTGATAGGATGCTTCTTTTCATGTTTGGCATGAGGCGCATGGTCTGTGGCTATGCAATCTATAACTCCTTCCTTTAAAGCTCTTATGAGAGCCTCCTGAGTTTTATAATCCCTTATAGGTGGGTTTACCTTAAGTAGCGTTTTTTTCTTAAAAGCCACAAGATTGTTTAAAGAAAGATGATTTGGATTTATTTCACAGGTTATGTTTGCACCTTTTTCTTTGAAAAATCTTATTATATCTATACTAAGGGAGGAAGATATGTGTTGTACATGAAGCCTTCCTCCGGTATGGTAAGAAAGAACGGCATCTCTTGCTATCATAACCTCTTCCGCATAAGATGGTCTAAAAGGTAATCCGTAAACGCTTGAAAACGCACCCTCGTCAAAAGCACCGTCTTTAACAAAAGCATCGTCCTCACAATGATTTGCTATAAAAGAATCTATTAGAGATACCATCTCTAAAGCTTTTAACATGATAGTTTGGTCTTGTACAGGCGATCCATCATCTGTAAAACATACTGCTCCTTTGTTTTTAAGCTTATAAAAATCTGTTAGCTCTTTCCCAGCCCTATTTTTTGTAACACAACCACTTACTTTTACATCGCAAATTCCTATGTTTTTGGCTTTTAGAAGTAAATAAGATATTACGCTCTCATTGTCTATCGGAGGATTTGTGTTTGGCATACATACTATTGTGGTAAAACCACCGAAAACAGCAGCTTTCATACCACTTTCAATATCTTCTTTGTAAGTGAATCCAGGGTCTCTTAAATGAGCATGAAGGTCAACGAATCCAGAGCAGGCTATTAGGCCTTTAGCGTCTATTGTTTCGCAATCTTTGTTTTCAATATGCTCAGATATTTTTTCTATCTTATCATCTTTTATTAGAATATCAACCACTTTATCAATATTCAAATCTGGTTCTATAAGCCTTACG
>CAZTLC010000083.1:0-5005 GCA_964614295.1 uncultured Aquificaceae bacterium
AAGCTTTTCACATGATAAAGCTCTTGATTTGATAGGGAATTTGTATTTAGCTTATCCAAAAGACAAGAAGCATCTTCGTAAGCATGCATGCTTATTAAAATTTTTACAGCTTTTAATATAGAATCCTTATATATATCTTGTTCGTTTGGAGTAAGTATTACAACGCTCACATACTCTTTCAAAGCCTTGTTCTTATCGCCTTTAGAAAGATAGTAGTTTCCAAGCTCATAAAAAGCTTTTGCCCTGACAGATGGATTTTGAGAGTTTGATGCAAAGGTAAGAAGATTTGGGTCTTTGAAGGTATTAAAAGCCTCCAAAGCCAAACTCCTTGTCTTATCGTCTTGATATTGAGCTATAAGTTTGTCAAGTATCTCTTTTGCCTTGTTTAGCATATGGTTTGATAGGTATATTTCATAAGCATGTATCAAGTCATTTTCATCACCAGTGGAGTATATGGCAGCGGCTCTGTTTATATGTCCTTCTTTTAGATAAAGGTCTGCCAGAAGTTCTTTAGCTTTTTGCTTGGCTTCTCCTTGGGCATTGTCTATCACGCTTATAAGAAGCTCTTCCTTTTTATTGGGGTCTGGTTCTAACATAGCCATCTTTAGCATAGCTCTATAGCGTGGCCCACCTACTATGCTAGACAATAGATTATAAGCCTCGTCTTTTTTACCCTGCTTTATATATATATTTGCAAGCTGATACTTCAAGTCTTCAGAGAGAGGATTGTTTTTATATCTTTCTATAAACTGTTTTATAGCTATCTCTAAGTTTTTGGATGGGTTTTTGATGCGAGAGGATATGATATCATAAGAGGCTTCCATAGCCTCTTTGGAATTTGGATAGTTTTCTACTACCTTTTGATAATAATGAATAGCTTTGTTGATATCACCCAAGTTGTAATAAGCATCACCAAGTTTTAGAAGCGCCCTTGCTCCAAAGTTTTTAGAAGTTGCTACCTCACTAAAGTATCTTATAGCGTTTTGATAATCGTTTTGTATAAAGTAGGAAAGCCCATAAAGGTATTTTGCCTCTGAGGTATTTGGTGTTAAAACCTCTCTTACCTTGGCAGGTTCATCTATTGATAGATAAGCTTTGGCAAGAAGTATCCTCTCGTCATAGGTAGATGGGTTTTCTAAAAGCCCGATAACATCTTTATAATCTCCCATGTTAAAGTAAACTATGGCTCTATAGTATCTGCTGGTAAAGTATGTCAGAGCCTTTTGATAATCTCCAAGTTTAAAATAATACCATCCTTTATAGTAGTTATAAAGCTCTGTATAACGCTTAAAGCCCGATTCTCTAAGTAGATTTCTAAGAGATATAAGATTATTGGTATAATAGTAAGCCTCCGCAAGCCATTTATAGTAAAACTCACCGTGGTTTGGCATCGTCTGTAAGATGTTTATAGCATCTTTGTAGTCTTTGGCTTTTACGCTAGCATAAACCGCATCTTTATAATCTTTTATCTTTAGGAAAAGCAACTTAGCGTAGTTGTAATCACCGTTGTTGTAAGCTTGGACAGCTGCCAGCTTTGTAAGTATGCTATATTTGTTGCTTGATAAAATGGATGCCACCGCAGCACCTTTAGGATTTTCCTCACCCACAAGAGCATATAGGTTTAGTGCCAAATCAGAGCCAGGGTATAGATTTTCTATCATCACAGCCTTTTCTAAAGCTCTCTCGTATTCTTTATTCTTTAAATCAATCAAAGCAAGATAGTAAAGAGCTTTATATCTTAAATCGTAAGGAAGAGAATATGTGGTGTATATAGTTTCAAATATCTGCTTGGCAATACCGTATTTTTTAGAAAAGTAGTTTATGATACCAGACCTGAAAAATAGGCTGTTTTGATAATAACCCTTAAGTATTATGCCTTGTATAAAATCGTTTATATAAGAACAATAGTTTTTAAATACAAAGTTTTCACAATTTACAGTGGAGTATCTACCGCCATTTTTTATAGCAAAAACCGTTTCCCAGAGCTTTTTATGATAGGTGGGTGAATTTATAAAAGTGGGGGGTTTGTTTAACTTTAGGCTAAGGGCGTAATATCCTTCACAAGCGCTTTGCTGATAGATGGATGTGTATTTGCAAGAATTGTAAAACATATCCCTTGCAGAGGTTTCGTCGTTTTCCTTTAGCCTTGTCATACCCATCACATAGTATCCCATTGGAAGATAAGGAGAGTATGTATATTTTAAAAGCCTTTGAAAGTTTCTCTCAACACCTTTATAATCACCATTTAGATAATCAGATACCATAGAGGAGTAATCCGCCACATCATCAGGCTCACCGCAACTTATAAAAGAGGAATTTTTTAAAGGCATCACGGGAGTGAGTTCCATGTAAGCTGGGGCTTGCAATACCTCACCGCTCAAATCAAGCTCTTTAAAAGAAGGCGCACTTAGTTTCTCTGGTGGTGTAAGAGGTGGTTTATCTATGTTAAACTGGCTTATCACTTGAACGTTTAGGTTTATCTGATGAGGGATACCGGTTTTGTTTTGGGTTTTTTTAGCATCGTTTAGCTCTTTTATATTTATCTTTGTGGTATCGGTGGCAAAAGATACTATTACAAAAAATACAAATAAGCTAAATAGCCCTATGCGCTTCAGCATAAAGTTCTCCTAAATGACAGCTTATATTTAGCTTTTGAAGCACATCTTGCTCTCCCAATTGTAAGATAGAATAAGAGGCATTATCGCATCCAAAAGCCCAAAAATGAGACAAGTCTATACCAAGCACTGCACAGTAAAACACCCTCATAGGCACAGAGTGAGATATTGCTATCACAGTCTTATCCTTGTATTTGGCTTTTAAAAAGCTTAAAAAATCACTCACTCTATCTAACACCTCTTTCAAGGATTCACCGTTTGGAAACACTATCTCATGGGGGCGTTTCATCCAAGTTTCAAAATCCTCTTTATACTTTTTTTCAATATCATCTACAAGCTCTCCAGACCAGTCTCCGTGGTTTATCTCAATAAGCCTGTCATCTATTATAACTTCTTTTCCTAAAAGCTCAGCTATAAAAAGGGCGGTTTTCTTAGTTCTAGTAAGTGGAGAAGAGAATATAGCCTCTGCCTGAGGAAACTCTTTTTTGATATGCCTTGCTAAGGCTTTTGCCTGAAGCTCACCTCTTTCTGAAAGCTCTGGGTCTAAAATACCCTGATATCTTCCTATTGGATTCCACTGACTTTCTGCATGTCTTACAAGTATCAGTCTACACATAAAGTTTTTACTGTGCTTATATATTCCTCTAATACCTCTTTAGAAGCACCTGTAATAATAGAAGCTCCTTGTATTACAGAAAAAGTAGATATGGCATCTATCTTGCCCATGTGAGACACTCTAAAAATCTTACCTTTTAGTTTATCTTGGCCACCTGCAGTTCTTATACCAAGTTTTAAAAGCTCTTTTCTAAAGTTTTCAGCGTCTATATTTGGGGTTTCTATGGCACTTACCGATATTGAAGGATTTTTGCTAAAAGCCTTAAAACCCATCTTTTCAAAGGCTTTTAGAGTAGCCTGAGATATAGCTTTTGTTTTTTTCTCTATATTTTCAATACCTTCTTCTAATATCATCTCAAGAGATTTTCTGAGGCCAAGGATAATTGGGATAGCAGGGGTGTATGCGGTTTGTCCTTCTATCTGTTTTTTGAGTTCTTTTGAAATATTAAAATAATAACCTTTTGGGCTTAGTCTTTTTTTAGCTTTTTCTGAAAACCAAAGCATAGAAAGGCCAGGTGGTAGCATGAAGGATTTTTGAGACCCGCCCACAAGTATATCTATACCCTCTTGTTCTGGTTTTATGCAATATGTACCGAGGGCTGTAATGGCATCCGCCACCAAAAGAATATCTTTGTCCTTTAAAAGGCTGCCTATAAACTTATAATCGTGATAGGTGGCAGTAGAAGTTTCAGAGATTTGGATAAAAATACCCTTTATATCATTTTTTTCAATGACTTCCTTTAAAGCTTCTTTATCGTAAGTATTTCCCCATTCTACACTAAAATCTATTACCTCAAGCCCATAGGTTTTGCAAAGCTCAACCCATCTTTCAGCAAACTTCCCACCGTTTAACACCAGCACTTTATCGTCTTGATTGAAGAAGTTTATAACGGAGGCTTCCATCGCCCCGGTGCCAGAGCTTGCAAAAAATACAAAGTTATCACTTTCACTTGATATAAGTTTTTTAAAAAGGCTTCTGGTTTCTAAGAAAGCTTCTTTAAACTCTGGTGTCCTATGGTGGATTATCTGAGCCCCCAGTATAGCCCTTATCTCCTCTGGTATCTCTACGGGTCCTGGGGTAAAGAGTCTTTCGGTGGACTTATAGCAACTCATGGGTATATCTCTAAAGATGAAAATATATAAGGTATCTCGTAAGAGGCTGATTCCTTTGAATCTGAAGCATGTATGGCGTTTTTGCCTTTATCTGTACCAAACATAGCCCTTATGGAGTTTGGTGCCACTTTCCTTGCTTCTTCACTATCGGTAGGGCCTATCAGCTCTCTTACCTTTGATATGGCATTTTCACCCTCTAAGACCATGGCTACCACTGGACCAGAACACATAAACTCTACAAGCTCCCCAAAAAAACCTCTCTCTCTATGTACATAATAAAAGCCTTCTGCCTTCTCTTTTGTAAATTTAAACATCTTTAACGCTAAAAGCTTAAGACCATTTTTTAAAAGTATATCAACGATAGCACCACTAGCTCCTTTTTCAAAAGCATCTGGTTTTACAATCACAAGTGTTCTTTCCATACAGTTTACCTCTTTTTCAAGCTTTTAATAAATTGATTATATCATAGCTTATACTTTGATGCCTACAATTTAACCTACAAACCTACACTCATCTTTCAACATACACCCCTCACAGCTTGGACTCTTTTTACAGTATCTTTTAGCATGCTCTACGATAAGAGCGTGAAACTCTTTGTAAATATCAACATCTTGGGGTATTTGAGAGCTTATAAACAAAGCATATTGGTCATATTCTTTAAA
>CAZTLC010000084.1:0-4966 GCA_964614295.1 uncultured Aquificaceae bacterium
ACTATACTAAAAAAAGCCAATACGGGGCTTATGTTGGATATAAGGAAAAACAGCATAGGCCCGATAAAAGAAGACAATCCATATATAGAGCTTATCCTGATGCCTATGTTTTCATCGTTAAACTTTAAAACCGTGATAGCTTTAAAAAATGTCCAGAAAACACCTGTGGCAACTCCACCTAATATGGCAAGCGTTATGCCATAAAGAAAAGGATGTGCTATATATATAAAAAATCTTAGTATAGCAACGATATATGCTAAAAGCCAAAAACATGCTGTTATGTAAAACCCAGTATCCTCTGTTTTCCATATAAGGCCAAGCAAAAACGATGCACCTATAGCACATAAAAGCCCTATAAACATGAGTATGTAAACCTCTTTGTTTGGCAAAGAAAGGTATGTTTTTAAATACATAGTCATGGAGTTGTTAAAAAACTGAGGGGCTACGCTTAAAAATAGCAACGATACCATATACTTTAAAAAGGATTTTTCTCTTAAAAAATGTAGTGTTTGGGCTTTTAAAAAAATACTCTTGTCTGAAAACTTATAAAACAAAAATGCACAAGCTATATAAATAATTGCACCAAAGACTATCAGAAGCCTCTTTTCTTTTACAAAAAGCATAGAAAAGACCGCCACAAAGTATCCAAGATATCCAAGGATACTACTAAAAGAAGAGGAGATTTTTGGGTCTTTGGTCTCTAATATTGATATTTGATAAAACAAAAGGGCTTGCATGTGAATGATACTAAACAAAGCAAAAGAAAGGGCAAATAGATACTTTTCTTTTGTTAAAAGCCCAAAACTCACCAAAAAACTCATCGTAGAGAAAAAGAACAAGGTTTTGATGATGAAAAGCGGCCTTCTTAAAATAGATATATTTATTAGAACACCTATTAGATTGGAAACACCTATTATAAAGGAATACCAGTATATACTGACGCCAAACTCGTAAAAGAGTATTGGGAATAGCACAAGCCCCAAACCGTTGGCTAGAAAAGACTCGCCAAACTCGTAAAGGGCAAAGAGCTTTGTATTGCTCACTTAGTTTATATAGCTTTTGATAAGATTTAGAGCTTCATCTTCAAAAAATGGTCTTCCATCGTATTTGTTTATATTGATATCTGGTTTTATACCATACATATGAAGAAGTCTTTCAAATTGCTTTGTGGCAGAGCACTCTATCGCTATTAGCTTTTTGCCAGAAACCTCTTTTCTTATATCTTCCTCTGGAAACGGCTCAAGATATATAACATGCACAAATTTTATATTTAGTGCGTTTGCTATCTCTTTCAACACATGCTTATTAGAACCCCACGAGATAAGACATATATCTGCATCCTTGTTGCCAAACACTTCATAAGTTTTTTTGGTGCTTAAAATATCGTTTTTTAGCTTTTGGTATTTTCTTAATCTCTTATCTTGCATAAGCTTAGCAGTATGGGCATCTTCTATGGTGATGCCAGCTTCGTTGTGCTCATAAGAGCTTGCTTTTACCACAGCGTCTTTTGTGCCTGGGAAAAGCAAAGGAGATATACCATCTTCTACATTTTGATAGCGTTTGTAGAGCTTTGGGTCTTGTTCGTATAGTTTTGGAGCTCTTATTTCTTTTACTCTGCTACATATATCATTACAAGAAGATATATAGTAATTTTCAGCAGCGTTTTTATCGCTTAAGACTATCACAGGCACTTGATATTCCCAAGCTAAGTTTAAAGCTTCTTTGGTAAGAAGGTAAGAGTCTTCCGCATCAGATACACCTATCACTATCTTTCCAAAATCCCCATGCCCTGCAAATATGACAAAGAGTAAATCAGACTGAGCGCTATAAGTGGGAAGCCCTGTGCTAGGACCTGACCTTTGGGCTTCGTATATCACTACAGGGGTTTCACTCATACCCGCAAGACTAAGGGCTTCTATCATAAGAGCAAAACCACCACCAGAGGTACCCACCATAGAACGCTTTCCAGCGTAAGCCGCACCTATTGCCATATTTATAACAGCTATTTCATTTTCTGGATGTATGACCTTTATACCAAACTCATCTTTTTTAGAGGCTAGCACATGCAAAACCGAAGAGGAAGGAGTCATAGGATAGGCAAAATATATATCAAGCCCTCCGTCCACCGCACCGTTTGCCACCGCATCGTTTCCAGATACAAGTTCTCCCTTCTTCTCACCTATGGGTTTTATATCAAACTTTACTACACCAGCTTCATAGGCTTCTTTGTATATAGCCTCGTTTTTATCTGGTTCTTTCAACCTTCTTACAAAAGGAAGACCTATGTTGTAATCTATGTTTAAAAGCTTTAAAACACCACCAAATACCGATGTGCTCTTAAAAAAGCTTGGAGCCACCTCTTTAAAAGGCATCACTATAATCTCTTTTGCATCTTTTATCATATCTTTATCGGTGACTTCATTTACTATCCAAAGAGTATCTTCTTTGGCATCTTCAAGGTGTTCTTTGACAGAACGCTTATCTGTAGCTATTATGATATCAGCTTTTTTATGAATGCTGTTTATAGGAAAATCAGCTATTCTGATGCTAACGAAATTGTGTCCTCCCCTTATAAGGGATGGATAATCCACATACATAAATACATAATACCCAAGCTCAGTAAGAACAGAGCAAATAAGCCTACCAGCCTCTTTTATACCAGCCCCAGCTTTTCCTCCAACTATCATAGTTAAATCCATATTTTTTTTACCTCCTTATATCATTGTATCACATTAAGTTTTTATAACACATTATCATAAAAATACCAGCAAACACAGCCAGCTCTTCTTTTAAAATGTTATCCCCTAAGGAGTATGTTTGAAAACCCACATTTTTTAAAAATTCTATCTCATCTTTTGAGAGCCCACCTTCGGGACCAAAGATGATTGTGTATTCTTTTTCCTTTGGTAAATGGTTTTTTGGCTTTTCAAAACTATCAAATACAACAGGACACCCTTTTATCTTTATGTCTTTTAGAAATATAGGATAATTTAACCGTGGTAAAAAAGAAGGCCTACTTTGTTTTACAGCCTCTTTTAAAATCCTTTGAAACCTTTGATATTTTTCTAATATCTTATCCTTATCCTGAAAGCTTCTTTTGCAAATCATAGGTGTTATTTCAAAAGCGCCTCCTTGGATTGCAAAATCTATTATAGTCTCTAACGTCTGAGGCTTCATTGGAATACATACGTTTACGTATATCCTTATGTCTGGGAGTTTTGTTTTTTCTTCTAAAAGCTCAAAAACACCCTTTTGAAACCTCGCTTTATATATCTTATCTTCTATGACAAGCTCTATAGGTTCATTGTCCTCAATCCTTAGCACCTTAAAGTGCTTTTTCTCCTCTTCAAAAAGTTCTATGTTGCCATTTTTATAAAAAGCGAAAAATCTATGCATTTTTTATAAAGTATGCACCATCTTTTGATATTTTACCCTCTAACTCAAGCATCGTAAGTTCTAAAGTAAGCCTTTCCTCATCGTAGTTTGTTTTTGCTAAAAGCTCATCAAAAGTGGATGGTTTGTCAAGGTAAAAAAGTATTGGATTTTCGTTTTGGGGCTTTTCATAGGATATGGATAAGTCTTCAAAAAGTTGATGCTTGTTTGTAAAAAGTCTTGCAATGGACTCTCTTACTAAATTTACACAACCCTCAAACTCTTCTACGGGATTTCCTATGTAAGCAAATACCCTTTTTTTAAGTTTAAAAGCCCAATAAGCGCTTATAAGGGCTCCGCTTTTAGATGAGGCTTGCATCACCAAAAGCTCCTCTCCCAAAGCTGCTACAATCCTATTTCTCATGGGAAAGGTAAACTTTGAGGGTCTTTCAGAGGGTATAAACTCTGTCAAAAGAAGACCGTTTTTGTCAAGGATTTTATCAAAGAGCTTTGATTTTGCATACAAAAACCCAAAACCAAGCACTGCAATCGTAGGCAAACCAGATTCTAAAGCGCTCTCATGAGCCTTTGCATCTATGCCATCAGCACCACCGGAGACAACCATACCTTTTGCATCAGACACTATAGACTTTGTCATATTTAAAGCGCTAAGGGTCGCCTTTCTTGAACCTACTATGCTTATAGCATGTTTGTTTAAAAGGGTTTTATCACCTTTTAAAAACAATATCGGTGGTGGGTCTGGGAGGTTTAATATGTTTTTAGGATATATTTCATTTTCGTAAGAAATCGCTTCAATATTTAACTGTTTTAATTTTAAAATGGTGTTTTTTACATGCTCTATGTCAAAAGTTTTGGAAAGAATAAGGTTTGCCTTGGAGCCAAAAATAGACTCCAAGGAAGATTTATCGGCATTTAATATACTATCGGCACTACCAAAATGCCTAAAAGCCTTGTAAAGTAGCTTGTTGCCTATCCCTTTTACGGATTTTAGCAACAACCAGCTTTTGACATTATCCAAAGCACATCTTGCTCTTTAGATTTCTCTATGATACCCCTATCAAAGACTTTTTTATCCACATGGGTAGGTGATAAGGCACTTACTATGTAGTCCATAGCTTTGTAAGCCTTTGAAGGGTCGCCACAGGTAAACACATCAACGGTGGCGGTTTTATGCTCTGGCCAGGTGTGAATAGATATATGAGATTCAGCCAACAGGATAACTCCTGTAGCTCCATGAGGGTTAAACTGGTAAAAATGAGAAGAGATTTTTGTGAGCTCTCCAGCTTTTACTGAATTTTCAAGAAGATGTCTGATATCTTCTTCCCTGTCTATAAGCTCAGGGTTTACTCCATAAAGGTCAGCTATAATATGGAGTCCGAGGGTTTTTGCCATTTCTTTACCTCCCTAGATACAAAAATTACAAAAAGAGAATAAGTCGTGGAGCAACCAGCTTGCTCAAAAATACCAGCACCACTCATGCGCTTTCGGAATTTACCATCCTGCTCGCTCATAAAAATACCTCCAAGAAAAGATAGTTAGTTATTATAGCATATTTTTTGTTTTTGCCAAACTT
>CAZTLC010000085.1:0-4957 GCA_964614295.1 uncultured Aquificaceae bacterium
AATGTTATCGTAGTAAAATATTTCTATGAGAAGATTTTTAATAACCGGTGGAGCCGGTTTTATAGGTTCCAGGATAGCACTAAAACTTCAGGAACTTTATCCAAAAGCTTATATCCTTTTAGTGGATAACTTTTCTTCTGGGTATTTTAAAACTTTGTATGGATTTAAAGGTGATGTGTTAGAAGGAGATATAAAGGATAAGGAGCTATGGGATTATCTTAAAAGAGAATATACATCTTTTGAAGCTGTTTTTCATAATGGGGCTATAACGGATACCACTATACTTGACCAAAAGCTTATGATGGATGTAAATACAAATAGCATGAAATATATAATAGATGCTTGTATAAAATGGGATGCAAAGCTTATATATGCCTCTTCTGCTGGGGTTTATGGCAATACCAAAGCACCTATGAGAGAAGAGGAAGGACTTATACCGGAAAACATATACGGCTTTTCAAAGCTAATGGCTGACAATATCGTAAAAAACAAGATGGAAGAGTATCCCTCTTTTAGAGCGGTAGGCTTTAGATATTTCAACGTATACGGCATGGGGGAACAGTATAAGGGTAAAACTGCCAGTATGATATACCAACTTTCTATGCAGATGAAATCTGGAAAAAATCCAAGGCTTTTCAAATATGGTGAGCAAAAAAGAGATTTTGTATATATAGAAGATGTGTTGCAAGCAAACATAAAAGCTTTAGAGAGATACGATGTTGTAGGTATATTTAACGTAGGATATGGTAAGGCAAGGAGCTTTAACGATATAGTAAGTATATTAAACAAGCTTATGGGTACAAACTATGAGGTGGAATACTTTGATTGTCCATACGAGTTTTACCAAAACTATACAGAGGCAGATATAAGCGCTATAAAAAAACACCTTGGCTATAAGCCACAATATGACTTAGAGTCTGGCATAGAGCATTATCTTAAAAGCCTAAAACTTATATGAATTTAAAAGGGATATTTTGGGTATTAGGAGAACACGATGAGCCTTATCTAAAACCCAGAGAAAGCTCTTTGGAGCTTGTAGGAAATACTCCCTTGGTAAGGATAAGAAAAGTTTTGGAGACTTTTGATATAAATCCAAATGTAAAGATATATGCAAAGCTTGAATCCACAAATCCGGGTGGTTCTGTGAAAGATAGAGCTGCCCTTTCAATGTTTTTAAACGCCATAAAGAAGGGTATCATAAGCAAAGATAAGGCTGTAATAGATGCCACATCGGGCAATACCGGAATAGCTCTTGCTATGGTGGGGGCTTCTCTTGGTATAAGGGTTGAACTTGCCATGCCATCAAATGTAAGCGAAGAAAGAAAGAAAATATTGGAAGCTTACGGAGCTATAACCCACTACACAGACCCTTTGGAAGGCACAGATGGGGCTATATTGTACGTTAGGGATTTGGTAAAAAGGTATCCAGAGAGATATGTGTATTTAGACCAATACAACAATCAAGCCAACTGGCAAGCTCACTTTTATTCTACTGGTATAGAGATATACAATCAAACCAAAGGTCAGATCACCCATTTTGTGGCTGGCATAGGTACAGGTGGTACGATAATGGGTACTGGTAGAAGGCTAAAAGTTTACAATCCAAACATAGAGATAATAGGTATACAGCCAGCCTATCCATTTCACGGTATAGAGGGTCTAAAACATATAGAGTCTTCTATAAAACCGGGTATTTTTGACGAGACATTCTTAGATAGGACTATATTTGTGGAAACCGAAGAATCCTACGAGCTCACCAGAAGGCTTGCCAAGGAGGAAGGGCTATTTGTGGGTCAATCTTCAGGGGCTGCTTTGGCTGGTGCTATAACACTAGCAAAAGAGCTAGAAGAGGGACTCATAGTGACGGTATTTCCAGATGGTGGAGATAGGTATCTATCCACTAGAGTATGGGGCAAGTGATATGGAGATTTTAAACCTTTTAGATATTTTTAAAAGCCAAAAAACCTATTCTTTTGAAGAAGATATAGCAAAGGATTTTTGGACAGGAGCTTTGGATGAAGATGTGGAAAGCGTGATATCCCATGTGAAAATTAATATAGCGCCAAAAGGATACATGAGATACGAACTATCTATGAGTTTAGAGGCTAAGGTGAGGGCAAGATGCTCTGTATGTCTTAAAGAGTTTGAGTTTGATATGAGTATAGATGAAGTTTTTGAGCTTTTAGACAAAAGTTTAGAATCTTATAGCAAATCTCATATGTTAACGACGGAGGATTTTTATACTTATTATATAAACCAAGAGGAGTTTAACCCTTCCGATATCGTTTTGGATGTTTTCATGGGTGCTATGCCTATAAAGCTTTTATGTCAAGAATCTTGTAGCTTACCATCAAAAGTTGAGCAAGAAAACAAAAGTTTTGCTATACTTAAAGAGTTACTAACTAAGGAGGAACAAAATGGCGGTACCAAAGCGTAGAACTTCTCGTTGGAGAAGAAACCAAAGAAGGGCTCAAGCATTTTTTGCAAAACTGAAATCTTTTAATGTGGTAAAATGTCCAAATTGTGGTGAATTTGCAGTGCCCCATAGAGCTTGCCCTTACTGCGGTTATTATAAAGACAAGCAGGTATTAGAAGTATAAGCTATAAATGGAAAGTTTTCGTATAGCTTTAGATTGTATGGGGGGGGACTATGCCCCCGATGAGATAGTAAAGGGTGGTATATTAGCTTTAGAAGAGTTAGACTGCGAGGTTTTTTTTGTAGGAAAAGAGGAACTAATTAGACAAGTATTAAAAAAGTATAAGTTGAGAGAAGATATAAAGATTATAAATTCTGAAGATTCCATTGAAATGAGCTCATCCCCTTCTTCTGTATTAAAAAGGAAAAACTCGTCTTTGTATATAGCGGGAAAGCTACTAAAAGACAACAAAGCAGATGCCTTGGTATCCGCCGGCAACACAGGAGCTGTATTGGCGATAGGTAAGTTTGTGGTAGGAGCTTCTGAATTTTTAGAAAGGCCAGCGATAGCCGTAGCCCTACCAAACAAACTCGGTAAAAAAACGGTGCTTGTGGATGTGGGAGCAAACGTTGACAGCAAGCCAAGACATCTTTTGGATTTTGCCATAATAGGACATACTTACGCTGAAGAGATACTTGGCGTGAAAAACCCCACTATAGGCATTTTGAGTATAGGAGAGGAAGAGGGGAAAGGGAATGAGCTTGTTAAAGATACATTTCCTCTTTTAAAGGAAACAAAACTAAACTTTAAAGGCAATGCTGAAGGAAGGGACATATACAACGGTTCTTTTGATGTGATAGTCTGCGATGGTTTTGTAGGAAATATCGTATTAAAAGCTTCTGAGAGCCTTGGAATGGCACTTATAGACATGATAAAAGAAGAGGTGATGAAAAGGAACATAAGCAAATTGGGAGCTTTTTTAATGAAGCCTGCTATAAATGCTTTTAAAAAGAAAGTAGATTTTGAAGAATACGGCGGAACACCACTTCTTGGAGCTAAAAAACCAGTCATCATAACACACGGTAGAGCAAATGCAAAAGCTATAAAAAACGCCATAAAGATAGCGAGGGCATTTTTATCCCATCACTTTAACGAGAGGATGAAAGAAAACTTTGTAAAGTATATAGAACCTGTTTTAAAGGAGCAATAATGGGTGTATCTATAAAATCAATAGGTATTTATGTGCCTTCTGATGTAATTACAAACTATGACCTTGAAGAAAAGATTGATACGTCTGATGAGTGGATTACTACGAGGACTGGTATAAAAAGAAGACATATAGCAAAAGATGAATCTATATACGATATGGCTGTAAAAGCAGGTAAGATGGCTTTAGAAAAAGCTGGGTTAGAAGAGATAGACCTTATAATAGTAGCCACTTTAAGTCCTGATATGCTTTTTCCTTCTGTAGCTTGTGTAGTGCAACAACATATAAAATCAAGATTTGCTTTTGATATTTCTGCTGCATGCAGTGGTTTTTTATACGGACTTGATATAGCAAAAGCTTACATAGAAAGTTCAAATGTAGATTCAATCCTTTTAATAGGAGCGGAAAAGCTGTCTTCTATAATAGATTGGTCTGATAGAAGCACCTGTGTGCTTTTTGGAGACGGAGCTGGAGCAGCCGTTATAACAAAGGGTGATGGCGATATACTATCAAGTGTCATGTTTTCTGACGGAAAATACAAAGAATTACTTTACGCTAACAAATGCGGTTTTATAAAGATGAACGGCAAAGAGGTGTTTAAGCAAGCTGTAAGAAATATGGAAACCGCTTGCAAGATGGCTTTAGAAAAAGCCAATTTAACAATTGAAGATATAGCGCTTGTGATACCGCATCAAGCAAACATAAGGATTATAAATGCTTTAGCTCAAAAGCTAAATATACCAAGCCACAAAGTCTATGTAAATATAGAAGAGTATGCAAATACAAGTGCCGCATCTATACCTATAGCCATGTATGAGGCTTTTGAAAAGGGTATATTAAAAAGAAAGGATAAGGTACTTCTAACTGCTATGGGAGGAGGTCTTACGTGGGGTGCCAGCGTGTTGGAGTTTTGATATGGGAAAAGTAATAAGCTTTAATCAAGGAGATGAGCTTAATCCTGAAGAAAACGAAGAAGAGTCTATAAAAGAGGACAAAGAAGAGAGCCACATAAACGATAGTTTACCGCCTTTCTTAAAAGACCTAAGAGAGTATATATTAGGATACTATCCAAATACGATAAACGATATACTTGGCTTTAGTGGATTTGTTAAAGATGACAATCCATACGTTTTTGTGGGATATGTAATCTGGCAAGACAAAAAAGGGAACTATGCCACTACACCTTTGATAGCCATGTTTAGAAATCAAGATAGGAGGTTTTCTTTTTTAAACGCCAAAAACCACTACTTTGACCCTAAGGTATTGAGAACAGATATTGAAAATCTTGGTATAAATATAGAGCAGATATATAAAACATTGGATGAAGAGCTTG
>CAZTLC010000086.1:0-4783 GCA_964614295.1 uncultured Aquificaceae bacterium
TGATAAAAGATAGTTTTAGTTTTGTGATATTATTTAGGACATTTTTTTTCAATAGAGTTATAATATTTGTCTACAATGTTTGGAGGTAAACTGATGCAAGAAAAAGACTCTTGCGGTGTTGGTTTTATATGCGATATAAATGGTAAAAAGTCTAATAAGATTGTAAAGTATGGCATTGAAGCTGTCAAGAATCTAACTCATAGAGGTGCTGTGGGAGCTGATGGTAAAACTGGAGATGGTGCAGGCATACTGATACAAATGCCTCATAAATTTTTTAAAAAAGAGATAGAAAAGCTCGGTTTTGAAATATCTTCTATAGAAAATCTTGGTGTAGGTGTTTTATTTTTAAAAAACAACGATACTTCAAAAGTAGAAGATATAGCCAAAAGGATGGGTTTTAAAGTAATAGGTTTTAGAGACTTACCTGTAGATAAATCTGCCCTTGGCAAAAGCGCTTCTGATACGATGCCTGTTATAAAACATATGCTCCTTGATTTGGAGGGTATAGAAAACAAAGAAATCTCTTTATATTTTCTTCGTAAAAGTTTAGCAAAAGAGCTAAAGATATACATACCATCCTTGTCTTCTAAAACGATAGTTTATAAAGGTATGTTTGTGGCTTACCAGATAGACCATTTTTATAGAGATTTGGAAGATGAAGATATAGAATCTTCTATATGTTTATTTCATCAAAGATATTCTACAAATACCTTTCCAAACTGGAACTTAGCCCAACCTTTTAGATACTTAGCTCACAACGGTGAGATAAATACCATAAACGGCAATAGAAATTGGATGATGGCTATCCAATCAGAACTTTATCATAAACTTTTAGAAGACAATATAAAACTTATAAAGCCTATAGTAGAGTATGATGAGAGTGATTCTGGATCTTTGGATAAAGTTTTTGAGCTTTTAGTATTAACAGAGTATACAGTGGAACATGCCATAAACATGCTCATTCCTCCTTCTTGGGAAAACGATTACACATTAGATGATGATATTAGAGCATTTTTTGAATACAAATCTTTACTCATGAAGCCCTGGGATGGTCCAGCTGCCGTAGTATTTACGGATGGCGTAAAAGTGGGTGCTCACTTAGACAGAAACGGTTTAAGACCCTCAAGATACATCATTACAAAAGATGATATCGTAATCCTTGGCTCTGAAGTGGGTATGGTGGATATAGACCCTAACACTATAAAAGAAAGCTCAAGGCTCTCCCCCGGTGATACTATCCTCATAGATACTCATACTAAAAGCCTAAAAACCACCCAAGAGATACTAAAAGATATATCTAAGAAGAACCCATACAAGGATTGGATAGAGGAGAACTTGGTAAGACTTGAAAACATCTTAGAAGATAAAAGCTTGGAAGATGAGCACATAGATAAGGATAATCTAACAAGACTCCAAGCGTTTTTTGGATATACCGCGGAAGAGCTAAAAAACCAAATAGACTATATGGCGAAAGAGGGTAAGGAGTATACGTTTTCTATGGGAGACGATACGCCACTTCCTCCTTTGAATGAAAAGCCTGTTCTTATGTTTAGATATTTTAAGCAAAGGTTTGCTCAAGTTACGAATCCCCCCATTGACTCTATAAGGGAGCGCTTTGTTATGAGCCTCAAAATGAACCTCGGGCATAAGAGAAATTTTTTAGTGGAGACTAAGGAGCATGCCAAGAGGTTTCAAATAGACTCACCGGTGTTGTTACCTTATCATATAAAAGCTATAGAAAACCAGAAACATTTCAAAGTAAAACGTATATCCCTTTGCTATCCAAAGCATAGAAGTGACAATATACAAGCTCTGCAGGATTTAAAAGGTTTTGAAAGGGTATCAGATATCCTGATGGACGCCGTTTATGAGGGCATTCCTGTTATAGACCTAAAGATAGGTTTAGAAGTCTTAACTCATTTAGTAGAGCAAGCGGTAAAGGATGGGGCTGATATTATCATCCTCTCTGATAAAGGCGTTGATGATAAAATGGTAGCGATACCTAGTCTTTTGGGAGTGAGCGCCTCTGTAAGACATCTAGCCAAACTAGGGTTATCCCAGAAGGTAAGCTTTATAGTAGAAACTGGTGAAGTAAGGGATACACATTCTCTTGCTTGCCTCATAGGATATGGAGCATCTGCTATCTATCCTTATCTTCTTTATGAAACACTGTATCACAATTATAAGGAAGATTACGAACAAGTGGTGATGAACTATAAAAAAGCTCTAGAGGATGGTATCCTCAAGATAATGGCAAAGATGGGTATAGCTACTCTAAACTCTTATCAAGGGGCTGAGATATTTGACTCTGTATGTTTGAATAAGGATTTTGTGGAAGAGTATTTTACTGGTACTCCTGTTACATTGGAAGCTGATGGCATAGAACAGATAGAAGAATCTATCATAAAAAGACATGATTTTGCTTTTAATAGTGAAAAACCTACCCTTGATTATGGAGGGGATTTGAAGTATAGAAAAGATGGTGTTCATCATGCTTGGTCACCTCATGTGGTAAGGGCACTTCACAAGTATTTGGACACTCTTGATTACAACGATTATCTGGAATTTTCAAAGATAGCCAACGAAGAACACCCCGCTTTCATACATCATCTTTTAGATTATAAAAAGGCCAAAAACCCAATACCTATAGAAGAAGTAGAACCAGAGGAAGAGATACTAAAACGCTTTGTCACTGGGGCTATGTCTTTGGGGGCTTTGTCACCGGAAGCTCACGAGGTGTTGGCAATGGCCACAAATATGCTTGGCATGAAGTCCAACAGTGGTGAGGGTGGCGAAGACCCGGAAAGGTATTTTACAGAAAAGAACAGTGCTATAAAACAGGTGGCTTCTGGTAGATTTGGTGTCACCCCAACTTATCTTGCCTCCGCAAAGGATATAGAGATAAAGATAGCTCAGGGTGCTAAGCCGGGCGAAGGTGGACAGCTTCCGGGTAAAAAAGTGAGCCATTATATAGCAAAGATAAGGCATTCTCAAGAAGGGATTACTCTTATATCACCACCACCTCATCATGATATCTATTCAATAGAGGATTTGGCACAGCTTATAAACGATTTGAAAAAAGCAAATCCAAAGGCTAGGATATCTGTAAAACTTGTAAGTGAGTCTGGTATAGGTGCTATCGCTTCTGGTGTGGCTAAGGCTTATGCTGATATCATACAAGTAAGTGGTACTGAAGGTGGTACTGGAGCCTCTCCTATTAGTTCCATAAAAAATGCAGGGAACTATTGGGAGATAGGTCTTTATGAGACTGTTAAGACGTTGATGGAAAACAATCTGAGAGATAGGGTTACTGTAAGAGTGGATGGGGGGTTTAGAACTGCTAAGGATGTAATAATAGGGGCTATTTTAGGAGCTGAGGAGTTTGGTTTTGGGACTGCAGCTATGATAGCAGAAGGTTGTGTAATGGCAAGACAATGCCATTTGAACACATGTCCTACCGGTGTGGCTACGCAGGATCCAAAGCTAAGGGCGAAGTTTAAAGGCACCAAAGAAGGAGTAGCCGCTTACTTTAGGGCTTTGGCAAGAGAGGTGAGAGAAATACTTGCTTCTATGGGATATAGAAGTTTGAACGATATAATAGGGCGTCTTGAGCTTTTAGAACCAAAACCATCTAGATTGAAGCTTGATATATTTACAAAGGGCTATTTACAAAACGCCAAGAGATTTAAAACCTTTGAAAGAAATGATAATCCAGAAGAAACGTTAAACGATGTTATAGCCAAAGAGTTAGAAGACTTTATTAAAAGCCAGACACCAGTGGAAAGACATTATAAGATTACGAATAGAGATAGAAGCGTAGGAGCCACCATAAGCTATTATACAGCTATATATCACAGGGACAAAGGACTGGCACCTAACACTATAAACCTTTATTTTGAAGGTGTGGCTGGTCAAAGCTTTGGTGCTTTTAATCATAAAGGTATAAACCTATTTTTAACAGGCATGGCTAATGATTATGTAGGTAAAGGAATGCATGGAGGTATTGTAGCCATAAAGCCGTTTTTCCAAACGGATAAAAACTTTGTTTTGGCAGGAAATACCATACTCTACGGGGCTACCGGTGGTGAGCTTTATATAGGAGGTAGCGTAGGGGAGCGTTTTGCTGTAAGGAATAGCGGGGCTAAAGCTGTGGTAGAAGGGGTGGGTCATCATGCCCTTGAATATATGACAGGCGGGGTTGTGCTAAATATAGGTGATTTTGGATACAATGTAGGAGCTGGTATGACTGGTGGTAAAGCTTATTTTTATGACAAGGAAGGAATTTTGGAAAAACATATCAATACATCTTATGTGCTGGTACAAGATTTAACTCAAGAGGATGAAGAGATTATAAGGAGTATGTTAAAAGCCCATATAGAGTATACGGATAGTCCATTGGCGAAGAGGATATTGGAAGAAGGTGTTGGGGCTTTTAGAAAGATAATGCCCATTGAGCTTTGTATAAGGTCAGAGAGTACAGACGAATGTGTCCAGAAAGCATCAACTTAAGTCAAAAGCTTGAAAATAGGGTTAGTTTAAACCTCTTCTTGGTTTTGAGCCAAAACCTAGATCTTTTACAAGAGACTGTAAACGATTTAGAGCAAGAGCTAAATGTAGAGCAAGAGCTAAATCCATTTTTAAAACTAAAAACTCTAAAACCCCCAAGAAAATTTTTTGTAAACAAAGAAGACTATACACAAAATATTGCAAACGATTACTCTTATAAAGAACATCTTTTAAGGGCTATAAACGAAGAGCTTGATGGTGTAGAAAAGGATATAGC